>CAYSKY010000096.1:4808-9334 GCA_964431425.1 uncultured Burkholderiales bacterium | reverse complement strand
TGTTCGGCACGATCGACCGGTATGCCGAGGTGCTGGACCGTGCCATCCGCCAGGGGATCAGTCTCGACGGGCGGCCGCTCTTGATCATGCCGTCAGCCCAGTACCAGTACTTGTCCGCCAGTGAGTCGGCGGCATTGATTGCGGCCATGCGCCAGATCGCGCCCACCGGCGACGCCACGCCGCCGAATGAATTGGGGCCGGTCGGACGGGTGGGGCTGGCGATCGGCAAGTTTCCGGTCGCGCCGACTCTCGTGGCCGAATTTGCGTCGGAGCGCGCGCCGGACTATGGGAGCACATTCGCCGCCGGGCGCCACCTCGTGGAGACTACTTGCACTGAATGTCATGGTCCGCGCCTGATGGGGCGTGAAGTGCGCCCAGGCGCGATCGCGCCCGATCTGGCCGTCGTTGCCGCGTACGAACCCGAAGCATTTCGGACGCTGCTGCGTACCGGTGTCGCGGTCGGCAACCGGCCGCTGGGGCTGATGGGGGAGATCGCCAGGAATAACTTCCAGCATCTGCGAGATGACGAGATCGATGCCCTGCTGGGATATTTGAAGGAGCGGGTGCGGCGGGCGAAGTAAGCGGCCCTGCCACGCGTCGTACGCAATAGACCCTGCCCCCCGGCTGCAGGAGCGTTCCGCGCGCAAACCCCAGCATCCACGCGCCTCCCAGGCCAAAAATGCCCTGAAAGGCGCGCCAGTGCTTGAGTTTGGCCTTTCGATTGCGGGTAAGATGCGTCGAACAGAATTCGCCTTCGCTGTATCCATGCCACCATAGCGCGCAATGCTTCCCAAACTCGAACCCTTTCCGCCCCACGTTGAGTCCGACTTTCGCGCCGCGCGAATCGCCGCGCTCGCCGGGATCAATGTCAGCACCTATTGGCTGGTGGCGATGCTGATCCTGCTGTTCAGTTTCTGGGACTGGTATGTGGACCCGGTGAACTGGCCGCGTGCGCTGGTGGTGCGGGTGATCGGTGCGGCGGTCATTGTGGCCACGGGCCTGCTGCAGCGTTCGTCGGGCCGGCTGGAGTGGGCGCCGGCCATTGCGCGTGTTCGCTACGCTGCCGGAGTGCTGTCGGTGGCGGGGGCGATTGCGTTGTTGAAGGATGGCTACATCGTCGGCCTCGCGGGGCTGATGGCGGTACTCTTCGCCGCGCCTTACATGGCCATCGACCGGCGCGAGATCTTTGTGCTCAACGCGTTTCCGCTGCCTGCGGTGGCGGTAATCATGTGGCTCGCCGATGTGGGCCGATTTGCCGCCACCAACGCGGCCATTTTCATCGGACTCGCGGTGGCAGTCAGCCTGCTGCTGGCGCGCGTGTTCGAGGCCTCCAACCGCCGCGCTTTCACGTTCGAGCAGGACCTGAAACACGAAGCGCGCACCGATGCGCTCACGGGCCTTGCCAACCGCCGAGCACTGGACGAAGCTGGCCTGCAGCACGTCACCCGCGCCGCGCGTTCGCACCAGCCGCTGTCGGTGATCCTCTGCGACATCGATCACTTCAAACTCATCAACGACCGCCACGGCCACGACGCCGGCGACAAGGTCATCCGCAGCGTGGCCATGCAGCTTCGCAAGGAAGCGCGCGATTCCGATGCGCTGGGCCGCTGGGGCGGCGAGGAGTTCCTGGCCATCCTGCCCGATACCGACGAAGCCGCCGCGCGCGTGCTGGCTGGCCGCATGCGTGCCACGCTGGAAGCCAGCGTGCCACCGGTGCCCGGGCACCAAGGCATCACCGCGAGCTTCGGCGTGGCCGGCGCACACATCACCGCCGAGGATGCCGAGGGCCGCTGGCCCGCTTTGCTGAAGGCCGCCGATGACGCGATGTACCGCGCCAAGGAAACAGGGCGCAATCGCGTGGTGGCAGCAAGCGAAGGAGCGGGCGGTGGCTGATCCCGTCCTTCGATTGCTGTGTCGTTGCATTCTGGGGCTTGCCCTGATGCCGGCCTTGGCTGGCTGCGCTGCAGCACCCGCTGTCGATGCGCCAGTGGCCCCAAAATCTGCCGCACCCATCGAGGCCCCCGTTGTTCGCACCATCAAGCCCTCGGTCACTCACGCCGGCATCACGCGGCTTGATGATCCTCACTACATAGCCTTCGATCCGGCGCGCGAAACTTCCAACCCGCCGCTGATACTGTTCATGGCAGGCACCGGCGGCAAGCCTCGCGAGCTGCCATTCTTTCCGCAACTGCTGCGCGCCGGCATGCGCGTGGTGTCGATCACCTACAACACCCGCGAAGCCATCCAGCAAGTCTGCCCGCGCCACCCGGACCCGGACTGCGCGGCCAAGGTGCGCACGAAGCGCCTCTACGGCACCAATGCGATAGATGTCATCGACGATGAGCCGTCAGATGCCATCCTGCCGCGGCTGGTGTGGCTGCTGGAATATCTGCACCGCACACATCCGGCCGAAGGGTGGGGCGCCTATCTGGACAACGGCAAGGTGAACTGGTCGCGCGTGATCGTCACCGGCCAGTCGCAGGGCGCGGGCATGGCCGCCTTCATCGCGCAGGAACACCGCGTGGCCCGCGCGGTGCTTTTCTCCAGCCCCTGGGATAGTTACGGTGCGCCGCCGGTGCTGGCGCCGTGGTTGTCGCGCGCCAGTGCCACGCCGATGGATCGCTGGTTCGGCGGCTATCACGGCAAGGAAAATACCGCCGCACTGCTCGCGCGCACCTACGCGGCGCTGCGCATCCCGCCGGCCAATATTCGCGTCTGGACCACCGAGCCGGCCGCGCTCAACGGGCCGAACCCGTATCACGGCGTGGGCATCAGCCCGGCCAACTCAGCGGGGAATATTGCGTTCATGTTCGGGATCGGCGGAAGTTAGTCTTTGTGCCATTTGCGCAGTTGCGTCGCGCAGCGTGACTTGATCGAAGTGCCAGCAACGCAGGCCGGCCGCCAGCAGTCTTTTGGAACGGATTTTCCGGCTGATTTGCAAGAGAATCTGGCCACTTTATTTCATAACGCGGGTTAAAAATATCACTGGCAAACACATGCCTGCGTGCCATAATCCGCCCCGCTTTCGCAGTACATCGGGCACGCGTTTCATCCATCAGCCGGCGCTCCATTCCGGCATTGAGCTGCCCTTTGCGAAGGCTCCGGCCAGCGCCACGTTGGCAGCCGGATGCGCTTCTCGGGATTTGGAAATGCAACAAAACAGATCAATTGGCGGCCATGCCATACGAGCATGCGTGGCGCTTTTCCTGCTGGCTGCATACGCGGTGTCGGGCCATGCCCAGGACCTGGTGCTTTCGAAGACAACCGCCAGCACCTTTGTGCAGGGCGGCACAGCCAGCTACACCATCACCGTGGCCAATGTGGGTGCGGGCCCCACTACCGCAGCCTACCGGGTGCAGGACACCATGCCCACCGGTCTTTCCGCGGGCACCCCCAGCGGAAGCAACTGGAACTGTACTGCTTCGAGCACGGCTATTGTGGATTGCACAAATTCCACGGTTCTGGCGGCCGGCGGAACGTCGGTATTGACCGTTCCGGTGAACATCGCGGCCAATGCGCCGGCGGTTATCGTCAACACCGCGGTCGTGTCCGGCGGTGGCGATGTCGTTACCAACAACAATTCCGCTTCGGCGGTGACCAACGTTTCGCCAATCGCGCCGGATCTTACGCTCGCCAAGGCGGCCGGCGGCACGTTCCAGTTTGGCGCGTCGGCAAGTTATGTCATCACCGTCAGCAATTCCGGTAACACGGCGACGACCGCACCTTTCAGCGTGCTGGATGTGATGCCAACGGGCCTCACGGCCGGCACGCCGACGGGCACCAACTGGAACTGTGCCGCGTCGACCACGACGACGGTGGACTGTACCAATTCCACCGCGCTGGCGGCAGGCGGTACCTCGGTACTGACAATACCGGTCGCGATCGCGGCCAACGCGCCGGCTTCCATTACCAACACCGCCACGGTTTCGGGGGGAGGCGAGTCGGTAACCAACAACAATGCAGGCTCGGTGACGGTCGCAGTCACGGCCATTGCCCCGGACTTGACGCTTGCCAAAACCACCAGCAGCACGTTCCTGCAGAGGGGCACTGCCAGCTATTCGCTCACAGTGACCAACAGCGGCAACACGTTCACCAGCGCGTCTTACCGGATACTGGATGTCATGCCGACCGGGCTGACTGCCGGCGTTCCCAGCGGCAACGGCTGGGTTTGCACGGCATCAACTGCAACGGTGGTGGATTGCACGCGCAGTATCGGGCTGGCGGCCGGCGCGACAACGTTGCTGGTGGTGCCCGTGAACATCTCGGCCAACGCGCCGGCGTCCATCACCAACACCGCGACCGTTTCCGGTGGCGGCGAGAACGTCACCAACGTCACCGCCCGCGACGGCAGGCTCTACCTCACCGACCGGGCGCGCGGCCTCATCGTCCTCTCCGAGGCCGACCTCGCAACCGTGGCCATGGCCCCGCTCGACGGCCCTCCGCTCGACCTCGCGGTGGCGGGCGAGCGCGTCGCCGTCGCGCTCGGCTCCGAGGGGGTGCGTGTCTTCCGCCTCGCGGGCGGTGCC
>CAYSKY010000096.1:0-4798 GCA_964431425.1 uncultured Burkholderiales bacterium | reverse complement strand
GTGGCGGCGAGAACGTCACCAACAACAATACCGCCTCGATCACCGTGAGCGTGACACCTGTCGCAGCGGATCTTCGCGTTTCGAAGTCGGCAGTGGGGCGTTTCTTTCAGGGTGGCACTGCTTCGTATACGCTCAGCATCAGCAATCAGGGCAATGGCGCCACCAACGCGCCGTTCCGCATCGTGGACACCATGCCGACGGGACTGACGGCGGGTACCCCCACCGGCACCAACTGGAATTGCGCCGCCTCGACGGCAACCGTGGTCGACTGCACCAGTTCGAGCGTGCTGGCGGCGGGCGCTTTCTCGACGTTGACACTGCCGGTGACCATCGCGGCCGACGCGCCGGTTTCCATCACCAACACCGCCACCGTATCCGGCGGTGGCGAGTTGGTGACAAACAACAATACCGGTTCGACAACGGTTGCGGTCTCACCCGCCGGCCCCGAACTGACCATCACCATGACCTCAAACAGTTCCTTCGCCCAGGGCGGTGTGGCGCTCTACAAGGTCACGATCGGCAACAACGGGAATACTGCGACCACGTCGCCGTTCCGTATCTTCGACACTATGCCGGTTGGATTGTCTGCAGGTGTGCCCAGCGGTACGGACTGGGATTGCAGCGCCTCCACGCCCAGTGTCAGCGACTGCACCAATGCGACCGCTCTCGCGCCCGGCGCCAACTCGCTCCTCACCATCCCGGTCAACATTGCCCTCGGGGCGCCGGCATCCATCACGAACACGGCAACGGTATCTGGCGGAGGCGATGTCAATACCTCAAACAACAGCAGTTCGGTGACCAAGGCGGTGACAACGCCCAAATCCGATGTTATTCCGGTGGTGGTTGCGCCTGGAGTGGTTGTGCAAGGTGGACAGGCCACCTATACCGTTACCGTGAAGAATGTCGGTGCCGCCTCCACCTCGGGCACTTATTTTCTGTTCAATCCGCTACCCACTGGCCTCACCATGTCGGTCGTCAACGCGGGCCTCGGTTGGGACTGCTTCAGTTCGACGTCCACCGTGATCAACTGCTCCCGCTCCACAGTGCTCGCCGCCGGCATATCCGCGCCGGTGGTATCTGTGATTGTCAATGTCTCACCCAGCGCAAATGCGTTTGTCGCGTTCAATGTCACCGCGAATGGGGGTAGCGAATCCAATACTGATAACGCAATCAACCCGGTTACCATGCAAGTGGTTGCCCAGCCCGTGCTGCAGTCGGTGGCCTCGCGCAAACTGCACAACGGTGTTCCCTATGACATTCCAGTCGATGCATCACAGTTGGTCAATGGCCCGGTTTCGGTTGAGCCGCGCAGCAACACAAGCGGACACACGCTGGTATTCACTTTCAACAATCCGATCCTTTCGGTGGATTCGATACCGATGGTTACCAGCACCGGCAGTCTCAATGGCGTAACAGCTTCGTCCACTGTGCAGGGTGGCAATGTTCTGGTCACTCTGAACAACGTTCCCGACGCTCGGCGTGTCACCGTGACGGTAACCGGGCTGAATGGCGGAGCAATCGCCAGTACCTCGGTGGGATTTCTCGTGGGGGATGTGAACAGCTCACGACGGGTCGATGCGGCCGATGTTGCCGATATCAAGGCTCATGCAGGTGAACTCGTGGACGGCAGCAATTTCCGCTATGACATTTCCCGTTCGGGACGCGTGGGCGCCTCTGACATTGCCGGCGCCAAAGTGCGGGCAGGTGGCCCGCTGTAGCTATCGGCTACCACCGGTTGACCGCTCGCGGTTTGCTAGGCGGCTTGGAGCGCCGGGTTTTGACGGTATGCTTGGCGTACCTCGATTCGGCCGCCGCCCATGAAAAACTCCCGCCTCATTGTCAAATCGCTGCTCGCCGTATTTATCGGCCTGCCGTTCACCGCCAGCATCGGCTTTCTGGCCTTGGTCGGACTGTTCAGCGGTATCGCGTCCATCACCGAAGCGCCGGGTGTGCGTAACGTCGGTGGCGGGATTGCGATCGCCATCTGGGCCGGCGCCGGGGTGCTCGGGCTGATCGGTTTCTGGTTGTGGATTTTTATTCCGCGCTCGGCGGGCGTGGTCCGCAGGCGCATCACAGCGGGGCTGATCTTTGCGGGCATCGCGTCGGTGTCGGTACTGGCCCTTTCCGGTGAACCGGCACTGGGCACGCTGGCGGTCATCGGTATGGTGGTGGGGTGCGTGATCATCGCGTGGCTGCTGAAGCCCGATCTGCGCGGCAATCCGGACGCACCGCTGCCGGTGACCGGGCCGTAGCGTTGTTGGCGCCTGTACCGACCGGCGTCACCTGCGTTCGCCAGCGCACAACGATTACGCCGGGAAGAGCGCACACTCCTTGGCATTCAAGGAGTTTTCATGGCTGAGCAAGTCGGCATCACCAGAACATCATCCGGCACGCCGATCAAGCCGCTGGTCGCACCGTTGCCGGTGGTGTCACCCGGTTCACACTGGCTGGCGCTGGCACTGTGCGTCGGACTTTGCCTGTCGATTGGCAGCATCTTTGGTTCCATGTTCCGTCCCGGTGACTGGTATGCCGCGCTGGACAAGCCGTTCTTCAATCCACCCAACTGGCTGTTCGCGCCGGCGTGGACGCTGCTCTACATCCTCATGGGCGTGGCGCTGTGGCGCATCTGGCGGCTGGTCGCTTCGGTGGAACGTACCCGCGCACTGCGCCTGTTTGCGGTGCAACTCGCGCTGAATGCCGCCTGGACGCCGGTGTTCTTCGGCGCGCATTCGCTGGCCGGTGGCCTCGCGGTGATCCTGTTCATGGCCATGGCCATCATCGTGACCATCCAGTTCTTTCATCCGCTGGACAAGCCCGCGGCGTGGCTGTTGGCGCCGTACCTGGCCTGGGTGGCGTTTGCCACCACGCTCAACGTCTCCCTGCTGGCCTTGAACGGCAGTATCTAGCCGGCCAGACCCGCGCCACCCTGGGCGGAGCGGGCCGACCCAAACGTGTAGGCATACACCCGCGTGAACTCGGCGCCGATCAGGAAGATCTGCGCGGAGTAATACACCCACACCAGGATGATCACCAGTGACCCTGCCGCGCCGAAGCTGGAAGCGATGCCGCTGGTGCCGATGTAGAGGCCGATGAGGAATTTGCCGATGGTGAACAGGAGCGAAGTCACCAGCGCGCCCAGCCACACATCCATCCAACGCACCCGCACGCGCGGCATCAGCTTGTAGATCATGGCGAACACGGTGGTGGTGAGGGCGAAACCGACCAGTACGTTGATCAATTGCGCCAGCAGCGCCCACTCGGTGAGCATGCCGCCCCACCATTTGCCGAACGCGGCGATGAGCGCCCCCGTGACCAGCGACACCATCAGCAGGAACGCCACACCCAGGATCATGCCGAACGACAGCAGGCGCGAGCGCAGCAGCCCCCACAATCCGCTGGCGCCGCGGCTGCCGGGGCGGACGGGCGCACGCCAGATGCGGTCCAGTGCATCCTGCAATTCGCCGAAGACAGCGGTGGCGCCCAGCAGCACCATCACGATGCCGATCGCCGTGGCGGCCATGCCTTCTGCCGGCTTGTGGGCGCTGGCAAGAATGCCTTCGATGGCGGCGGCCGCGTCGGTGCCCATCAGGCCGCGCAGTTGGCCAAAGATTTCACCGCGCACGGCATCGGCACCAAAAACCAGACCGGCCACGGAAATGACGATCAAGAGCAGCGGCGCCATCGAGAACAGCGTGTAGAACGACAGGGCTGCGCCCATGCTGGGGGCATAGTCCGCCAGCCAGGCGGCGGCGGCGCGCCGGATCAGGCGCCAGAGTTCAGCGAATGAAGTGCTTTCGCTCACCGGCCGGGCCCGGCCCGTCAGCCGGATCAGCGCCCGTGCTGGGTGATGACCTGCTCGATGCTGTTTGCGGTGCGGCGATTCTGTTCAACGCGGTCCCATGCGGCTGAGGCCGCCGGGCGGATGGCATGCCAGTCCGGGTCCAGTTCTGACTTGGTGCTGTTGTAGGCGGCGGCGAGGTCTATTTCGGCCTCGGTAAAGGTGCGGCCGTCGTGGCCCACGCGGCCGTCCCAGCCGGCGCGAAAGCCGGGGGCATAGTATTCATAGGCACGCCCCTTTTCGTAAAAAGGTTCGAGCAGATAGCTTTCGCGCCAGTAGGTTTCTTCGAAGGTCGGGTTGGCAACCTCGGCAACTTCGCTGCCGGCCAGGCCGCCCGCCACCGCACCGATCGCAGCGCCGATCACGCTGCCCACCGGGCCGCCCACGGCCATGCCAGTGGCGGCGCCAGCCAGCCCACCCGCCGCTGCACCGGCACCGGTACCCAGCGGATGGGAACCGGGTGCGCCACTGATGGGATCGCGATTCTGTTCGTCGACGTTGGAAACGATGACGCGTGTAATGACTTCAGACATGGCCTGGCTCCTTTGCCGCTCGCGGCGTGAATGGATCAACAGAGCCTATGCCACGGGGCAAAGGGATTCCGTGCGTCACCGCACGGTGCGGTACTGTTGGTGCCGGCGATGCCGGCTGGTGCAGTTCGCTAGGACTTCTTCACCGCCATGTGTTCCTCGACGGCGTCAAGGATCTGTTCCGGCGCTTCGGCGTCTTCCACGGTTTCGTGGTTGAGCACCTTGGTCATGCGGGCACTGTCGAGTTCGCCGCACCACTTGCCCACCACCACCGTGGCCACACCGTTGCCGATCAGGTTGGTCAGCGCGCGCGCCTCGGACATGAAACGGTCGATGCCGAGAATGAGCGCGAGGCCCGCCACCGGCACGTTGCCCACGGCCGACAAGGTGGCGGCCAGCACGATGAAGCCGCTGCCGGTCACGCCTGCGG
>CAYSKY010000095.1:0-9383 GCA_964431425.1 uncultured Burkholderiales bacterium | reverse complement strand
ACGGCCGACAGCATCGGGTCAAGCGTGAAGGAAACAAACAGCGAGACCAGCACCGCCACCGTCACCGCAACACCGAACTGGAAAAAGAACTTGCCGATGATGCCGCCCATGAAGGCCACCGGCAGGAACACCGCCACAATGGTGAAGGTGGTGGCCATCACCGCCAGCCCGATTTCGGAGGTGGCTTCCAGCGAGGCCTGCGCGTGGCTCTTGCCCATCGCCAGGTGCCGCACGATGTTCTCGCGCACCACGATTGCGTCGTCGATCAGGATGCCGATCGACAGCGACAACGCCATCAGCGTGAGGAAGTTGATGGTGAAGCCGAAGGCATAAAGCGCAATGAAGGTGGCGAGCACCGAGATCGGGATGGTCAGGCCGGTGATGACCGTGGACCGCCACGAATGCAGGAACAGGAACACGATCAGCACTGTCAGGCCCGCGCCTTCGAGGATGGTGTGCTTGACGTTGTCCACGCCGCGTTTGATGAACTGCGACTGGTCGAAGGTGATGTCGAGCATCAAGTCTGGCGGCAGCGACTTTTTCAGCGTCGCAATGTTCTTGCGTATCGAATCGGCGGCCTCAATGGAATTGGCGCCACGGGTCTTGCGGATTTCAATGGAAATGCCGCGTGTGCTGTTGTTGGTCGACTGCGAGGTTTCCTCGCGCTCGGTGTCGCGCACGGTGGCGATCATGCCCAGCGTGACCGGCGCAGCCGTGGTGCTGCCGCGGCGGGCGACGATCATGCGTTCGAAGTCGGCGGCATCCTTGAACTTGCCTTGCACGCGTACCAGGCGCTCGGTGCGTTCGCCCACCAGAAAACCCGCGGCCTGGTTCTGGTTCTGGCTGCGGATGGCGCTCACCACCTGGTCTACGCTGATGCCGTAGGCGTACATCTTTTCCGGGCTCAGGTACACCGCCATCTCGCGCTTCACGTCGCCGGAGATGTCGATGGTGCCCACGCCATAGGACCCCTGCAGGCGTTTCACCACCAGTTGCTCCGTGAGGTCGGAGAGCTCGCGCAGGCTGCGGGCCGGGCTCTTCATCGACAGATACATGATGGGCTGGTCGTTGTCGTTGTCGGCACGGGTGACGGTGGGCTCGCCCACATCCTTGTTGAACCCGCGCCGCACGCCGGCCACCTTGTCACGCACATCCTGCACGGCGGTCTTCACGTCCACGTTCAAATCGAATTCAACCATCACGCGCGAAAAGCCTTCGCGCGAGAACGAGCGGATGCTCTTGATGCCGCTGACGGTGTTCACCGCTTCTTCGATTGGCCGGGAAACGTCCTGCATCACCGCTTCCGACGACGCGCCGGGGTAAGACGTTGACACCTGCACGAAGGGGATGGTGATGTCGGGCATCTGGTCCACCGACAAACGCTGGTAGGCGAACAGGCCCATCACCATCAGGGCCACCATCATCATGGTGGCAAAGACCGGGTTATTGACGCTGACTTGGGTGATTTTCATGGCGTGGCCTCGCGAGGAATCGCGTTGGGGGACAAACAATGCAGCGTGGTGTTGCTGGTAGTGCCGTCGCCGTACAGCAAGGGCACGGTCGCCGAAACAATTGAGAGGTTACTTGGCAGCGCTGGTCGGCGTTGGTGCATTGGCGGCGGTGGTGGCCGGCGTGCCGGATACCGGGCCCCGCACGATGACCGTGGCGCCGTGCTTGAGTCCGTCCGCCTTGACCGCAATGACCTGTGCGCCGGGCTCCAGCCCTTCACGGATTTCCACCAGGCCCAGTTCGGAGCTGCGGTTGCCGGGAATCACCGGTTTGCGTTCTACCTTGCCATCCTTGACGGCAAACACGAAGGATTGCCCGCCTTCGGTGATCACCGCTGCCGCCGGTACCGCATTTACCGCGCTGCGGCTGGCCGCCGCCAGCGTACCGTTGGCAAACATGCCGCCCTTAAGCGCGCCATCGGCGTTGGGCAACGTCACAAAAATCGAAATCGAGCGCGAGCCGGCTTCGGCGGCGGGATTGATGCGTTCCACCTTGCCCTTGAACTCGCGTCCGGTAAAGCCGTCCACCGTGAATGCGATTTCCTGGCCGACATTGACGCTGGGGATGTCGCTCACCGGGACCGGGGCCTCGAGTTCCATACGGCTCAGGTCGACCACATGCATGACCGGCGCATCCGCCGTGACCTTTTCGCCGACGTTCACCACGCGCTTGGAAACAATGCCCGCGAACGGCGCGCGAATCCTGGCGTCGGCCAGGGCGCGTTCGGTGATGGCCGCCTGCGCTAGGGCGGATTTGTAGTTGGCCTCGGCCACTTCGGCGCCGTTGGCCACACTGTCAAAGGCGGTCTGCGAGATGAAGTTCTTGGACAGCAACTGGCGGTTGTTTTGCTCGTTCTTGCGCGCCAGTTCCAGCTTGGCGCGGCTTTCCGCCACCATGGCGGTTTGCGAATCGTTGCGGGCCTTCAGGTCGGCGGCATCCACCGACACCAGTACCTGCCCCGCCGCCACTCGCTCGCCTTCGCGCACATGCACCTGCGCCACTTCGCCCGAAACCTTGGACTTGACCATGGCCTGTAGCACCGGCCTGACCGAACCCGACACGGGGATGACCAGCCCCATGTTGCGCGGGCCCAGGTTGGCCACGTCGTTGGGTGCGAACTCAAACACCTTGTCGGCGGGTTTCTTGTCTTCCTTCTTGGCCGAACTGGCGCGCCAGGCCACCAGGCTGCCAATGATGAGGGCCGCCGTGAGGCCGGCAACGGTGACTTTGACCCAGCCGCGCTTGCGTCGGTCGGTGGAAAGGCTGGAGGCGGCAAAAGGGGTGTTCATGGTGGTCTTCTCTTGGATGATCGGCGCGGTCGGCGCGCACGGGGCCAGCGGTACTTTGAGCGGGTCGCATCGGCAATGCCATTTGGACGCGACGAAATGCGTAATTGGATTTACAGGGCGCCCGAGACGCGGATGAGAGGTGCGGGCCAACCAGTGACAAAACTTGCGGCAAAGGTATCAGTTTGTGCCCGTTTGGACTGTCACGGAATGTGGCAAAAGCGCGATCGAGGGATGGACCCGGGTTGCCAGGTGCTTACCGCCTGCAGCAACAGATCGGAAGGGGTTTGGGCGAGGTCGGCCGGGACCGTCGGCTGTCCGAGAAATTGCAGTGCCTGGTTAAGCTGGCTGCAGCCGGCAGCGTCATCCAGCGCAGGAGCCAGTGTCTGCTTGGAAAGCTTTTGCCCGGCGGCATTCACGGCCACCGGAATGTGCAGGTAACGCGGTTGCGGAAAGCCCAACATTTGCTGGAGCAACAGTTGCCGCGGCGTGGAGTCGAGCAGGTCGGCGCCACGAACAACATCGGTCACGCCCTGGTCGGCGTCATCGACCACCACGGCCAGCTGGTAGGCGAACAGGCCGTCGCGGCGGCGCAGGACGAAGTCGCCGATGTCGTGCGCAAGCCCCTGCGACTGATGGCCCTGAACACGGTCTGTGAATGCAGTCGTCCCATCCGGCACACGTACGCGGATGGCATTTCCCGTCGCGCCCAGGGCGAGGTGGCGGCAGGTGCCGGGGTAGACCGGTCCGTCGATGCCCGTCACAGCCGAATCGGCGATTTCCCGGCGCGAGCAGGCGCAGGCGTAAACGCGGCCTTCTGAATTGAGCCTGGCCAGACATTCGGCATAGCGATCGTCGCGCCGGCTTTGGAACAGGATCTCGCCGTCCCATTGAAACCCGAGGCTCGCGAGGGTGGCAGGAATTTGGGTGGCGAACTCGGGGCGGCAGCGGGGTCGGTCCAGGTCTTCCATGCGCAGCAGCCACGTGCCGCCGGCGGCACGTACATCGAGATAGCTGGCGAGGCAGGCCACCAACGAGCCGAAGTGCAGCGGGCCGGTGGGCGAGGGCGCAAAGCGGCCGACATACTGTGTGCTAGCCTCGCGCATTTCTCACTTGGTCGTACTCATGATCTATCGCATTGCCGAGCCTTCCGACTGGCTGGCCGCGCTTGCAGGCGGCGCCTTTGCCAGTGCCGATCTGGCGGCCGAGGGATTCATTCACGCGTCGGAGCGGCAGCAGATACTGCGCACCGCTGAAAAATACTATCGCAACCGGGCGGACCTGCTGTTGCTGGAGATCGACGAGCAGAAGCTGAACGTGCGCGTGGTCCGCGAGGACCTGACCGGAAGCGGCCAGCGATTTCCGCACATTTACGGCCCGATACCCATGGCAGCGATTGTGCGTCATCTTGCTTTTTCCACCGTGGCCGAACCGGGCTGCCCGGTGTTATTGCCCGCCGAATTAGCGGGCGGGAGCTGAAGCAGAGTCGCGCGTAGCTCAGGCGCTTCCAGCCGCCGGACGAACCACCGCAGTGCTTTTCCGGTACGGTTGGGCCGCCATGCAATGACCGCTTCGCCCGGTGTTTTGGGCACTTCAACCGGCAACACTTGCAGTCGCCCCGCTGCGGCTTCGCGCTCGGCAAGCGGCGCCGGCAGGAAGCCGACCCCGAGCCCTGCCACATGGGCGGCCAGTTTTGCGGCCATGCTGGGCAACGTCAGCACATCCTGGCCGCCCAGTAACCCGACGGTTCGTGGCGGCAGCGTGCGCGAGGAATCCGCCACCGTGACCGCGCGGTACTTGCTGATCGTTGCTGGTGAAAGCGGCAGCGGTTCCCGGTTCACTGGATGATCCGGCGCCGCGACAAATGCGAAAGACACCTGGCCCAGCGGCAGCGTTGCAAACCCGCCGCCGGGCGGCGTATCGCCCGAGGCGCCAATCACCAGGTCAGCGCGCTCGTCGATCAAGGCGTCCCAGCCGCCGCCGAGCACTTCGGTCATGATCTTGATGCGGGTGGTGGATTGCTCCGCATAAAAGTCCGAAACGAGTGGAAACAGCCGTTCCGGGCCGATCATGGTGTCCACGGCAATCCGCAATTCAGTTTCCCAGCCGGTGGCCACCTGATGGATGCGGCATTCAAGATCCGCCGCGGCGCGCAGCAGGCGCCGGCCTTCGTTCAGCAATTCATGCCCGGCCGGGGTGAGATGGGCCCGGTGGCCGCGCCGGTCAAACAGCAGCACATCGAGGTCCTGCTCAAGTTGCTGCACGCTGTAAGTAAGCGCTGACGGGACGCGATTGAGCTCTTTTGCCGCCGCCGCAAAGGAACCTTTGCGGTCGATCGCATCCAGTACCTGCAGGCCCTCCAGCGTAATCCGCATAGTCAAAAAAATTGAATGAATTTGTGAATATTATCCGCTTGTTTTCCCGTGATGGCGGCACCAATATACACGCATGCTTCACAAATAAGCCAAGAATGGAGATCAAAATGATTGAACTAAGAAAAGCAGGAGAACGCGGATACGCGGACCACGGTTGGCTGAAGAGCTTTCACAGTTTTTCCTTTGCCGACTATTACGACCCGAAGCACATGGGCTTCGGCCCCCTTCGGGTGATCAACGAGGACCGTATTGCGGCCGGGATGGGCTTTGGTACCCACGGGCATCGCGACATGGAAATCATCAGCTATGTGCTGGAAGGCGCCCTCGCCCACAAGGACAGCATGGGCAATGGCTCGGCCATCCGGCCGGGGGATGTGCAGCGCATGAGTGCGGGCACCGGTGTGACACACAGCGAATTCAATCATTCGCGCGACGGCGCCACCCATTTCCTGCAAATCTGGATCCAGCCCAACGTCACGGGCATTGCGCCTTCATACGAAGAAAAGCACTTTGATGCGGTTTCCAAGCAAGGCAATTTACGGCTGATTGCCTCGCCGGACGGGCGCGACGGTTCCGTGCTCATTCACCAAAACGCCAGTGTTTATTCAAGCCTGCTGGATGGCGCCGAGGCAGTGGCGCACCCGCTGGAGGCGGGGCGCCTCGGCTATGTATACGTTGCAAGGGGCGCGGTAGTTGTGAATGGCGAAAGCCTGCAAGCCGGCGATGCCGCCAAATTGTCCGGCGTCGAACGCATCGATATCAGCCAGGGCCGGGGCGCGGAAGTACTGCTGTTTGATCTGCCAAAGTAATTGCCATGGGGACAGTACAACCTGCTCCCGTCCGGGAGGAATGAAATGAGAAACATTGAACGCGTCATCACATCGCAGGTCGCCCCGGTTGGAACATTTACCGTGCGGCGGGCGCTGCCTGACCACAATCGCCGCTCGGTGGGGCCGTGGGTATTTCTCGACCACTTCGGACCGTTCCGTGTGAAGCCTGGCGAAGACGGCGTTGGTGCCCATCCGCACGCGGGCATCGAGACCGTCACCTACCTGCTGTCGGGCCGCAACCGGCATCGCGACTCGGCCGGGCACGAGGGCATCGTGTCGGCCGGCGGGGCGCAGTGGATGACGGCCGGTCGCGGCATCATTCACGCGGAAGCGCCGCTTGCGGAGAACGAAGCGGAGATGACCATGCACGGCATCCAGTTGTGGACATCGCTGCCACGCGCGCTGAAATTGACAACGCCGCGCTATCAGCGGATTGCGGCGACCGATATTCCCGAAGCATCCAATGATGGTGTGGCGATCCGCGTGGTGGCGGGAAACCATGGCGCTGCTTCCGGGCCTGCTGACGTGCTGATGCCGCTGCTGTTGTGGCATGTGCATCTGCAACCCGGTGCAGCGTTCGAATCACAAACGCCCGCCGGCTTTGAAATGGGCGCCTATGTGATCGGCGGCGAGGCGGCCTTCGGCGCGCAGCGTGCTGGTCCGGGGCAGCTGGTGGTATTTGAAGATGCGGATGGTGCTATTTCGTTCTGCAATGCCGGTAACCAGGACGCCGATATACTCGTGCTCGGCGGCGCGCCGGCCGAAGGGCCGCTGGTTTTTCACGGGCCGTTTGTGATGAACTCCATCGAGCAGATACGTGCCGCCGAACGCGCCTATCACACCGGGAAGATGGGCTCGCTTGCCGAAGCCTGATCCACCCAAAACCAAAAGAACAACTACGACAAAAATGAGGCCGATATGACAATCGCAAAAATTCTGGCGTTTGCAGGCAGCAGCCGGAAAGACTCCTGGAATCGCAAGGTATTGGAAGTGGCCGCGTCCGGCGCGCGCGACGCCGGTGCCGAGGTGACGGTTGTGAACCTTGCCGACTATCCGATGCCGATTTACAACGGCGACTGGCATCAGGAGAACGGTGTGCCGCAAAGCACGCGGGAGCTGCGCAAACTGATGATGGCGGCCAATGGCCTTCTGATCGCCAGCCCCGAATACAACGCCTCCGTCACGCCATTGCTCAAGAACACGCTAGATTGGTTGTCGCAGGAAGTCGACGGGCAGGGTGGCACGGCGCCGTTTGCCGGCAAGATCGGCGGTTTGATGGGGGCATCCAATGGCGCGTTTGGCACCATCCGCGCGCTGCCGCATGTGTCCTATATTCTCTCCAACCTCGGCGTGTTCATGCTGCCCGTGGTGGCGGTACCTGGCGTGGCGGCCGCATTCGATGAGCGCGGCGCCATGTCCAATGAGCGGGCCAAGAAGATGCTGCGCGGCCTCGGCGAACGCCTGACTCATACCATCGAGAAGTTGGGCTGACGCCGTGGCATAGCCTGGCTCTATCGAACCGATGTGAACTTTGAATTGGCGCGCAGGCTTGCAATCGGCGAGACTGTCGGCACATATTTCGCAGATCCGGCGCCATTGTCAGCGTTGTCAGGAATGAGGCGCCTGAATCGACCCACCCCTACCAACAACCGGGAACCCGTATGGCCACCATCGAACTCACCAAGGAAAACTTTAACGACACCATCAACGGCAACGATGTGGTCATCGTCGACTTCTGGGCGCCCTGGTGCGGACCCTGCCGCATGTTCGCGCCCACCTTCGAAGCCGTGTCGGAGCAGTATCCGAACGTGGTGTTCGCCAAGTTGAACACCGAGGACCAGCAGGAACTGGCGGCGGAGTTCAACATTCGCTCCATTCCGACACTGATGGTGTTCCGCGAGAAGGTGATCATTTTTTCGCAGGCCGGCATGCTGCCCAAGGCTGGCTTTGAGCAGGTGGTGCAAAAGTCGCTGGAACTGGATATGGCCAAGGTGCACGCCGAGATCGCCGCGCAGGAAAAGCAGCCTGCTTGACCGGGCCACCTCTTCATGAAAAACGCCCGCCTGCGCGGGCGTTTTTCATTTCTGCCGGCCGAACCGACACAGGTGTGCGCTTTTGCGATAATGCGGGACTTCAATTTTCCGGCTGCCGCCATGCTCCCTTCCTTTGCCCCCCTGCGCGCCTCCTTTCTGGCCGATGAAGACCAGATGCTGAATGCGCTGATCCCCATTGCAAAGCTGTCAGGCGCCGCCCATCAGGAGGCCGATGCGCTGGCACGCGAACTGGTGGGTGCCGTGCGCAGCAAGCAGCGTGAACACGCCGGCATGCAGTCGTTCATGACGCAATACGACCTCTCGACCCAGGAAGGCGTGCTGCTGATGTGCGTCGCCGAAGCGCTGCTGCGTATCCCGGATACCGCCACCGCCGACAAACTCATTCGCGACAAGTTTGCACAGGGCGACTGGAAGAAGCACCTGGGCGCCTCGGAGTCGCTGCTGGTCAATGCCGGCACCTGGGGCATGATGCTGACCGGCAAGTTGGTGGCGCCGACCGTGGAGAGCTTTGCCGATGTCGGCGGCTGGCTGACGCGTCTGGCTGGTCGGGCCGGTGAGCCGATTGTGCGCGCGGCACTGCGGCAGGGCATGAAGCTGATGGCCGAGCAGTTTGTCATGGGCCGCACCATCGGCGACGCGCTCAAACGTGCGGGTTCATCCGACCAGGTCGGCTACCGCCATTCGTACGACATGCTCGGTGAGGCAGCCATGACTGCCGAGGATGCGCACCGCTACTTTGCCGCATACCAGGACGCAATCGCCGCCATTGCCGCCGACGTAAAGCCTGGCCAGGATGTGTTTGACGCCCCAGGCATCTCCATCAAGCTGTCGGCCCTGCACCCGCGCTATGAACTGGCCAATCGTGAGCGGGTGATGAAAGACCTGTTGCCCATGCTGCTGACACTCACCGAACAGGCGCGTAACGGGGGCATCGGTGTCTGCTTCGATGCGGAAGAAACCGAGCGCCTGGAACTGTCGCTGGAATTGTTGGCCGCCGTGTACGGTGACGCGCGGTTCGCAGGCTACGAGGGCATCGGCCTTGCGGTGCAGTCGTATCAGAAGCGAGCGCTGGCGGTGCTCGATTGGCTGATCGCACTGTCGGAGAAACACGGCCGGCGCATCATGACCCGGCTGGTCAAGGGCGCCTACTGGGACACCGAGATCAAGCGCGCGCAGATGCAGGGCCTGGCTGGTTATCCGGTGTTCACGCGCAAGGTGAATACCGATGTCTCGTACCTCGCCTGCGCCGCGCGCATGCTGTCGCGGCCGGATGTTTTCTACTGCCAGTTTGCGACCCACAATGCGCATACCGCCGCCACCATCCTGCAG
>CAYSKY010000094.1:0-9436 GCA_964431425.1 uncultured Burkholderiales bacterium | reverse complement strand
GCGCTCAGCTGCAGGATCTTGTAGGCGCTGATCGTCTGCCCGTAGCACTCACGTCCACCGCAATAGGTGTTGATGAGGAAGGTATTGACCGCCGAGTTGGGCGTCGGTTGGTCCGGGTTCAGCGTGCTCAGGTTGGTCCAGTCGGAACCCGTGCGCTTGCTGGTCGAAACGCCGATGCTGCCGTTGAAGGTATCCGACATCGTCTTTTTAAGGTCGATGCGGTAGCCCGTCTCGTTGATCTTTTCACGCAGCGGGCCGAGGCCTGCCAGCGCTTCTTCCACACGCGATTCCGGCACGATGCGTTCATGCGAACGGTAGTCAGCGCCCGCCGTCAGGCGATAGCCGCCGCCCAGCCGGTAAGTGGCTTCCAGTTTGCTGAATACCATCGTGTTGGAGATGTGGTTGTTGTCCCAGTTGGCGCCCGGCAGGCCCGGCTGGTTGACGTTGGTGTAGCTCGTCGGATTGGTCGCCGGGAACACCGCCTTGGCTTCAACGTTGTACAGGCCTTTCGGCGACTTGTCCTTCTTGTCCGAGTAGCTGATGTTGCCCAGCACCGTCAGGTCCTTGTTGATGCGCGAAGTCAGGCCCATTTGTGCAGCCACGGTGTCGACACGGCCGCCGTAGTTCGAGAACCCGGCCGGCGCGCCCGTGAAGCCCATACCGGCGAAGCTTTCATCTTGCGTGGCGTGGGTGTAGGCGTAACGGAAGGTGGCCCGTGTGGACGGCGTGAAGGCGTAGTTACCCGCGATCGAGTACTGGTGCGCCTGGTTGTCGGGCGGCAGGGCCAGCGGTGAGGCCAATACCTGCTGCAAGCTCAGGCCGCCACCGGCAATGATGTTGCTGCCGACTGCCGGATAGAGCGCACCCACCAGTGTCTGGTTGCCACCGTAAAGCGCGTTCGGCACGATCGGGCTGATGTTGCCGTTGGCGTTGGTGTAGAACGAACCGTAGTAGGCGGCGGTCACATTCAGCTTCGCGGAATTGAACGCGAGGCGGGCATCGAACTGCTTGATGTTCGAATCCACCGGCTCCGGAATCATCAGGATGGCGTTCTTGAGGAAGTTGGCCTGGTTGATGGCGGTGGTGGTGGAGCTGCCGCATACATAGGATGCGCAGTCGTAGCCACGGCCCCACAGGCGCGTGCCGTTCTTGTCTTCGCTCTTGACGCTGGCTTCAAACTTCAGGTTCGGCGAAATCCATTTGTCGAACCCGGCCGATGCTGCCTTGCGCTGCAGCTTGAAGTCGTAGTCGGAGCCGGTACCGCCCTTGGTGATGGCCACGATGTTCGGCGTGGTGCTGCCGAAGTTGGTCATGCCGGTGTTGGCCGTGAACGGGCTGTAGCGGGTGATTTCGCTGTAGCCGCCGTACACTTTCCAGTCACCCTGACGGTTCATGCCGCCGCGCAGTTCACGCGCGTCGGTACCCAGGTTGCGGCCGGTCAGCCAGGACCAGGTACCGGTGGCGTTGTCGCGCCGCAGGTAATCAATGTCGAACAGCAGGTAGCCGCTTTCCTTGCGCATGCCGTTGTACATACCGTACTGGGCGCGATCAGCGCTGTCGCCGTTCACGCCGGCAATGCCCACCGTCACCGAACTTTCCGGGTTGGTCAGCTGCTTGACTTCGTCGGACTGCTGGGCCTGTGCGTGGCCGATGGCGCCGAGTACTGCAAGGGCGAGAAGCGTGCGGCCCATGCCGAGGTTTTGTTTGGTCGTTTTCATTTGATTGTCCCCTTTCTCAGCGCAACATGAATTGCGGGGTTGGGTTCGTGGCGCTCGGGTTGTTGCTTCCGTGCACCTCCGTATGGCAGTTCATGCAGGCCCGTCCCTGTGTGACGTTGGTCGTGCCCTTGCCGAGACCATTTGAATTGGCCGGCGGTGTGTTCTGCTTGCCGATGATCTGCGGGATGAAGCCGCCGTGCGGGGTGTGGCAGGCGTGGCAGAGGAACGGTGTACGCATCTTCAGCATGCTTTCGACCACGGTGCCGTGCGGGTTGTGACAGTTGCTGCAGTCTTCGCTGACCGGTTGATGGTCATGCACGAAGGGGCCGCGTTTTTCGGCGTGGCACTGATAGCAGGTGTTGACGATGCTGTCGCGGTTGACCAGTTTCGGTCCGACCGAGCCGTGGGTGTTGTGGCAATCCGAACATGCGACCTTGCCTTCCATCACCGGGTGATGGGACGGACGGTTCACCTGGGCGCGCTGTTCCTTGTGGCAGGAGAAGCACACTTCAAACTCGGTGGCCTTGCTCAGGACCTTGTCCTTGGCCGCATGCAGGGTGTGGCAATTGGTACAGGCCACGTCACGCGTCTGGTGCTGGCTGCCTTCCCAGTGGGAGCGCTTGGTGTCCTTCTTGTGGCAGGACACGCAGGAGGCGCTTTGCTCGTCGGCGGAACTGCCGCCCTTGGCGGCAAACACCACGTCGGGTTTCGGACGGGTCTTGGCACCCGGTGCGCCGCCCTTCAAGTGGGATGCGCTGTCGCCGTGGCAGCTGGTGCAGGTCGGCGTACGGCCGTCGGCCACCGTGCCGTGTTTGGTTTTGCCGATGTGCAGCACTTTGGGGCCATCGCCCTCATCGTGGCATTCGGTACATTTGGCATCGCCCTTCAGGACCAGATCATTTGCTACTTTTTTTGCATCGGCCGCCCATGCTGCGGACATTCCGCCCATGGCGCCGATCAGACACAGCACTGCTAACGATTTTATGAGGTGCTTCATATTGTTCTCCCTCAAGAGGATTGAGACTGCGGGTAGTCGAGCTTGGTACAACACGCCAGGACCGCACTGCAGTCTTGGCGAGATTCAGCACCTCGGCGATGGACGGCAAAAAACCACGAAACCGCAGGATGCCTGCGAACTTCGTTTGTATTTTTTGCTGCCATCAACATGTACCTCGGTGAAGAAAGGGTTGGCCGGCGTGGCGGCCGTTCGGGTGAATCCTGCTACGGGTTGCGCACGTCGCGGCGCAGGGTGGTGCCAGTCGGCGCGGTCTGGGCGGAGCACTCGCGGGACTGCAGTGTTGCGGCGCCGGACTCTGCGCAATCGGTGGTGCTCAGCGCGACCGTCGGCAGGATTAGTGCAGAAACGACGAGCATTGCGCCCGCTGTGGTGCCCAGTAGTGCCATTCTTACGATCTGCTTTTTCATCTTGCGCTCCGCAACGGTTTTTACTGAATACTTGATCGCCATTAAGCGCCTCGAAATATTGCGCGATTTGAGATAAATCAAACGCCAGTACAGATTGCGGGTTTCAGTGGTCTTTTGTCTCTTTTTCGCCCTAGTGATAACCACTAACCACGCCATCGAGCATGCCAGGCATCACCGGAGCCGGCTCGTAACAGGCCGTCCCCACTCGGGAAAGCCGGCCTGACCTTTGCGACACCGCCGCGACGGCGCAAAGCCACTGGTGCGATTTCGTTTGACACAAGTCAAAACCCTCCGCGCGCGCCGTTGCAACATCTGAAGCGTGACTACGAACGGCCAAAAATCGTGAGCCCCACCGAATCATCTGCCCTGGACTTGCTGGCAGGGTGTGAATCACTCAGCAAGGTTTCCGCCGAAACGCGGGCGCGTCTCGGGCGCGCCGGCATTGTGTTGTCCATGCCACGCGGCAGCGTCATCTCCGAGGCCAAAGGCCCTGCGTCGGGCGTTTATGTGATCGGCGAAGGCAAGGTGAAGCTGTCCCTGACCACCTCGCAAGGCAGCGACCACATGATGCAGCTGCTGGGCCCGGGCGATTGTGTGGGACTGGCCGAGACCATCTGCGAGCGTCCGCACCTGTTGAGCGCGACTGCGGTCAGTGCGGTACGCGTGGCGCACATTCCGGCACGCGAATTTCTGGACGAGCTGCAGCGCGATCCGGGGCTCGCCCGCACGATGCTCAAACACCTCAGCCGGCAACTGTGCCAACGCACCGGTGAGATGGAAAACGTATTCACCCGCAAGGCCAGCACCCGTGTTGCGCGCTTCCTGCTGGATCTCGCCACCGAGCAGCGCTGCGGCGACCGATCGCACATCAGCCTGCCGATGCGCAAGGGCCTGATTGCCTCGCAACTCAACATGACGCAGGAACACTTCTCGCGGACGCTGCACGAACTGAGCGCCAACGGCGTCATCCGCGTGGCGGGCAGCGTCATCGATGTACTGGCGGAGGGACGGCTGCGCGAGCTGGCAGCCTCCTAGCAACGCGGTTCGGGGCAGGTGCCCCGTCACCGACTTCTATTTTTTCGCCACTGCCGGCGGGTCGTTGGGTACGGCCGGCTGCGCCGCTGCCCCGCTCACCGCCGCGGCGCCGCTTGTGCAAGGCACTGCGTTGAGTGTGCCGCCCTCGTATTCGCGCTGCAGCAGTGTCAGGCGCGCCACCAGGTTCACATCCGGCTCCTTCACCGTGAACAGGATTTCCTTGAGCTGCGGGTTGCGCGGAATCACCAGCGCGTCTTTGGCCAGTGCCCCCGCTTTGCCCTGCACCTCCGCCAGCACTTTCCGCGCCGCATCGTCGCTGGAGTAAAGCCCCAGTGAAATGCTCGCGTCGCCAAGTACCGAAACGTCCTTGATGCCGGCCTTCTTGAGGCTGGCCACCACTGTGTCGGCGGCGCGCTTGTCTTTTTGCGCCGGCAGCGCCACTGCAAAGCGGGTGTAGTCCTCCAGGTTTCGCGTGCTGAGCCGCTCACCCAGGTTCATGGCCGCAAAAACCTGCTGCGCCCGCGGGCCATCCGCCGGCCGCACACCAAAATCGACGCAGGCCGCACCGCTGAGGCTGGCGGCCAGCTTGCGCGCAGCCAGTGCTTCCTGCTGCGCCTTGGCCGGGTCCGTGACGGAGATGATCTTCAACGCATCGCGGTTGATTTCAGGCGGCATCGCCGGTTTTGCCTGCGTGGCCGCCAGATAGAGGTGTGCACCGAAGGCGACATTGGCGATCAGCAGCAGAAAAAAAATGAACCTGGCCATGCCGTTCAGCCTGCCCGCGAGATGGCCAGCAGCCCGTCCAGCACCAGGTGATCGTTGACGGCCACGGGAAAGGGCAGGTGGTGGGCAAGCAGCAGCATGGCGCCGCCACTACCCACGCAATGCGGCGCTTCTCCGTTGTGCGCGGTGAAGTGCGTGTACATGCGCTGGATCGCACCGCAGGCTGCTTCAATGGCGCCGGCGGTCACCGCATCCGCCGTGGAGCGCGGGAAGGTGTGATAGCCACCCTTCGTTGCCGGCAGTTGCGCGGTGGCGCGATGCAACGACTGGCGCATGAGATCCAGACCGGGAACGATCAAGCCACCCAGGAACTCCCCTTCGGCCGTGAGTGCATCCACTGTCAGCGCGGTTCCGGCCACGATGACCAGTTGCGCGCGCGGCGAATCGTGTGCCGCCGCATGGGCACCGATCAATGCCGCCCAACGGTCGGTTCCCAGCGTGTCTGCGGCGGTATAGCGATTGGTGACGCCGCACTGTTCGGCCAGCGACGCGATGTTTTCCAGCCTGGCCGCCACCCCATGCAGCCGGCCGTGCATCACCGTGCTTACCGTCGGGCCGGCCACATTGGAAATCAGCGCCCTTTCGACCGACAGCCCGTCAGGCAGATGTTCAAACGCCACCGGTGTATCCACATCCGCGGTGGCAAAGCTGCCGCGAAGAAACCAGTCACGTCCATCATGCAGCCCCCATTTCACGCGGGTATTGCCGGCATCGACTGCAAGCAGCTTCATTTTGTTGCTCCCGTGGTGCGTCTCAAGCTCAGTTCCCCGAATGATAGCGCCACCTCGCGGCCGCTGCGGCTCACGCGCAGAGAACCGTCGTCGCCAACACCACGGACGATGGCGTCGAAGCCGGTGCCATCACCGTTGAGCACGCGTACCGGTTTGTCCTGCAAGGCATGCAGTTCCAGCCACTCGTCGCGAAACGGGGCAAAACCATCGCGCTGGAACTGGTCGAGCAGGGTCACCATCTCCCGCAGGATCGCGGCCAGCAGCCGGTTGCGCGACAGCGGTTCGGTGCATAGCGACTGCGCATCGGCGAGTGGCTGATCGACCCGGCCCGCAATGGTTTCAAGCATCGCGGGCGTGAAGCGCACGTTGAGGCCGATGCCGATCACCGCCGCGGTCGGTCCGAGCATGTCCCCCTGGGTTTCAATCAGGATGCCCCCGAGCTTGTGGGCATCCACCACAATGTCGTTGGGCCACTTCAATTGGGCGCCGACCGCACCCATGCCACGCAGTGCGCGAACCACTGCAAGCCCCACCACCAGCGACAGGCCGGCCAGTTGGGCGGCGCCACGGTTGAAACGCCACAACAGGGAAAATGTCAGCGAGGCGCCGAACGCCGATTGCCAGGCGCGGCCCCGGCGTCCGCGACCGGCGGTCTGTTGCTCCGCCGCCAGACAGGTTCCTGAGGGTGCGCCGGCAGCGGCGCGGGCCACCAGCGTACTGTTGGTTGATTCGATGCTGGCCACCACTTCAACATCCACGCGCCGCAACGCGGCACCGAGTTCGCCGCGGATGCGCTCCACATCCAGCAGTTCCAGCGGCTCCGCCAGCCGGTAACCACGGCGCGTGAGGCTGAATATCTGCACGCCGGCCTCGCCGGCTTCGTGCAGCGCCTCGGAGATGGCGCTGCGCGAGACGCCCAGCTTTTCGGCCAGGCGCGCGCCGGAGGTAAAGCGCTCGTGCGACAACTCCGGCAGCAACCGGAACGCAAGCGGCCTCATTCCCTAGCGGTTTTCCGCCTTGCAGGCCGCCACTTCCGCCGCATAGGCAATGCCGGCGCTTACCGAATCGAGCAGCAACTGCACACGGCGGCTGAGTTTGCTGTTGTCGCGGTAATCGGCCGGAGCGATGAAGTCCACACGCCCCGCTTCCAGCAGGCTCACGCAGGTTACCTTGCTCTTCTCAACCTTGGGATTGAATACCGCCAGCGCATGTCCGCCGCTCTTGGTGGTCAGCGCCATCGACGGCACATCGGTCATGCCGTCGCCGATGTAGATCAGGTTTGAAAACGGGATCGGCCGGTCGCCCTCGGGCATATGCTCGTTGATAGATTCGGCCAGCGACTCACGCCCCTTGTTGATGCGGAACAGGTATTGGGTCTTGGACGTGTCGGTGATCAACAGCTTGGGGAAATTGGCGATGCCGTACTGGTTGAAGTGATATTCCGAGGCGTAGATCTGCTTGAAATACTTGCGGATCGACACGCCCTCGAGAATTTCCTTCTGGCCGGCGGAGATGATGTAGTGGTGCACATTGACTGCGCCGCCGCTGTGTTTTTTAACGTAGGCATTGATGCGCGGGAACCATTCCTCGACACCGGGAAAATACTGGATGCGGTCCGCCATGGCTGCAAAATCATCACGAGTGATCTTGACCTGGTCGTTCTTGTAGAGCATTTCCATCATCAGACGCATGTACACCAGCATGGAGTCTGAACCGGTCTCGCTGGCCTCCTTGTGAACCTTCTCCCAGAAGGCCTCGGGCTCAATGCCGATCTTGGGCAGCACGGTGTATTCCTGCATCGGCTGTGGCGACAACGTGCCATCGAAGTCATAGACCATGGCGATGGTGTTCTGGCCGAACGCCTTGCCTGCGGCAGCCGGCTTGGAACTCCTGGCGGAGGGGGACGTTTTGCGGGGCATGGGGAAATTCTAGCCGCTATCGGAACCAAAAACGCCCGGCATGCCGGGCGTCCTGTGATTCAGGCACCGGGGTGCCGTGGATACGTTCAATCGGCGTAGACGCCGGCCTTCTTGATGATCGGACCCCATTTGCTGATCTCGGAGGCGAGGTGCTTGCGCAGCGCGTCCGGGGTCTGGCGGGCGGCCGGTTCCGGCACGGTGCCGAGTTCGGCAAACTTCGAGATGACGCCGGCATCCTTGAGTGCCGTCTGCAGCGCGACGTTCAGCTTGTCCACTACCGGTTTGGCGGTTCCCTTCGGTGTCCAGACGCCATGCCATACGCCCACGCTGAACCCCTTGAGGCCGGCTTCATCCATGGTCGGCAGATTGGGCAACGACGCGACCTTGGTCAGCGACGTGACGGCGTAGGCCTTCACTTTCCCGCCCTTGATCTGCGAGGTGGTGTTGGTCGTCTGGTCGCACATGAAATCCACCTGGCCGCCCAGCAGATCGGTCATGGCCGGCGCCGTACCCTTGTAGGGCACTGTCAGCAGGTCGGTTTCGATGGCAGTCATGAACAACATGCCGCACAGGTGCGACGCCGAGCCGATGCCGGCGTTGGCGTAGGACACCTTGGCCTTGTTGGTCTTCACATACGACACGAATTCCTTGAAGTCCTTGGCCGGAAAATCGCCCTTGGCGATCATGGTCATCGGCACTTCGGTTACCAGGCCCACGGGCTCCAGGTCCTTATTGACGTCGTACTTGAGCGTGCGGTACAGGGCCGGCGCGGTGGAAATGCCGATGTGCATGAGCAGGATGGTGTAGCCGTCGTTCGGTGCAGTGACCACTTTGCCCACGCCGATGGTGCCGCCGGCGCCCCCCACGTTCTCAATGATGACCTGCTGGCCAAGTGACTTGGACATGACCGATGCCACCGTGCGTGCCACGGTATCCGTCGGACCGCCCGCGGCGAAAGGCACGATCATCGTGATCGGTTTGGTGGGGTAATTCTGCGCACCCGCGAAACCGCTGACGAGCATCACGGCGGCGGCAACGATACTTTTGATCTTCATGTTTCCTCCAGTTATAGGTTGGTCTGATCCGGACCGGCGTGGTGGCAACTCTGTGGCTGTCTGAACAACGGCGGGTTGGTTTGATTCTATCGGGTTTGGAAAATTCCTTCTGCCGCAGATTGCGCGCATCACGATTGCAGCAATTTGATTTGAAACAAACAACCGAGTATTGGCGCGGCGTTTCGGGCATTTTTGGCCGGAAAGCCGCGCCAATGCTGGAGTTTCAGGGTCCCGTGGCTGCCACCCGTCCGGCTGATGAGGCGCCAAATGCACGCACCACCACTTCGGCCCCGAATTCGTTCAGGTGGTCGATATTGGCGTATATGAGGCGCCCGTCCACCCTGCCGCGGCAGGCGCGCTCGTCACACAGCACCGCGCGTGGATCGAAAAGTTCCATCTGCGGAAAATCCGCGGCCACGCGCGCGAGCATCGCGCGGTGGGCGGCACCGCGACTGTCCACATCCTTGCGGGGCATCTCGCACGGCTCCATCGCCGGCTGCACCAGCCGCAACGGACGCTGCTGGCACCGGGTGGGCGGAAACTCGAGGTCCGGCGTATTGGCGAAAACGATCACCCGCTTGCCGGCTGCAAACAGGCGTTCCAGCGTCTGGCGCATGGCCAGTTCCAGCAGGGCGAGGTTGCGATCGACGTCGGAACCCGGCTTGCTTTGCACATCCGCGGGCGATTGCGACCGGGGATGGACCAGGTCGCGCAATTGTTGAAACTGCGCAATGAGGACGACCGTGTCAATGTCCGCAGCCCGGATGGCG
>CAYSKY010000093.1:0-9492 GCA_964431425.1 uncultured Burkholderiales bacterium | reverse complement strand
AGCAAAGCCAGGTTGAGCCGGAAACCAGACTCGCACCAGGCGACGTGCTGGTGCTTGCTGGCACACCTGAAATGCTCGCCAAGGCAGAGATCAAGCTATTTCTGAGTTAGCGCACACACTCAGCAAGGCTCCACTAGGGTGGGGTCGTAAAGCGTTGGTGGGCATTCGGGAGCGGCAAATCAAGGGCCTTGGCAACGGCCGCTTCGGCCTGATTGGCAAGGTCGCGGCGCGTCAAGCCGGATGCATTGATCGGCGGGGCAAATGTAATTTCGGCTACCAGGGATCGCTGTCCGATGATAGAGCCCACAGACTCCGTAAAGCTTAGCTCGCCAATGAACGCAATTTCCCGGCTCGGTCCGCCGCTTTCGTCCTGATAGCGGATGGCGGCAGGGGCCAGGGTCGCATTGTTGACCACGGCCGGTTCAAACAGCGAGGTATGAAATTTCAGAAGTCTGTCGCCGCCAGTCGTTGTTCCCTCTGGGAAAAACCCGATTGTCGCGCCCTCGGCCAAAACATTGTGCATGGTCTCGTTGATTTTGGCGGTATCGCTGCGCCGCGTCCGACGGATAAAGATGGTTCCGGCGCGATCAACCAACCAGCCGGCAATCGGCCAATCGCGAATTTCCGCCTTTGCAATAAAGCGGGACGGATGTGCGGCATTGATAACAAAAATATCCACCCAAGACACATGGTTGGACGCAATGATCGTATTGCGGCTATCGGGCCCGGGCGGTAGGCCTCTCACTCTCAGCTCAATGTTGAGGATCGCGAGAAGAGTGCGTGACCACCAACGCGTTATTGAGGCCCTGCGAGGGGGTGTAACGCGAGGAAACAGAATACCCACCACAAACAGGCCGGCGCCAACGTGCAACAGCAATCTCGTCCAGCGCAGGATTCGCACCAGTCGCGAGATCGCTCGCACGGGTGCAGCGGATTCAGGGGTCATGTCGGAATGGTACTTGAACCCCGCCGCCGCAGGAATACACAGGCCTCGCGCCGGCCGCGTTGCCCCCAGCCGCCAGCCAGACGCCGCTTACTCCCGGGTTACCCGCGTCGCGCCTTGCCCGGAAAGAATTCGCACCCGGTCGCCAACCCTGAATTCTTCGTCCTTTTCCTGGGTCACGGCGATCACTTTGCCGCCTTCGATGCGGATAGTGACTTCCACCCCCCGGCGGTCGTTGGCATTTTTCTCAACCGCACTGCCGACAATCCCGCCAACAACGGCACCTGCGATCGCCCCCACCGCGTTTGCACGATGACCTCCGCCCAAGGTGGATCCGGCCACGCCGCCGATTGCCGCCCCAGCGAGCGTCCCCGTCCCTGTGTCGCGGGCATCAATCACCACATCGCGCACACTTTCCACCACGCCGAAGCGAACGGTCTGTTCGCCACGCACCTGGGCCCGGTTGTAGTTTCCGCCCCCGAGGCCGGGTGATGCGCAACCTGCCACCAAGAAGCCGGCGAGCAATACTGCGGAAAGCAAGGAACCTGTCTTCATGTTCATGCGCATATTCATACCCTCCAAATTCAAATGGTTCACCAAAGCGGCTCGTCAAACGCCATCGTGTAACGAGCTTCGATTTCTTCCCGGGTCGGATGGTGCCCCTGGGGTCCGCGATGCTCGATCTTGATGCTGCCGATCGTATTTGCCAGGCGTCCGATTTTTTGCCAGGACCAGCCCAGTTCAATACCGAGAAGTAAGCCGGCACGATAGGCATCACCGCAACCTGTCGGGTCAACACGCCTGTTTTCCTTAACGCTTGGAATGGCAATCTGTTGACCATCTGCATAAATCACCGAGCCGTCCGCCCCTTTGGTTACGAAGAGCGCCTTTACACGTTCAGTCAACTTCGAGAGCGACTCGCCGGTTCGTTCCTCCAATACACGGGCTTCATAGTCGTTGACGGCCACGTAATCGGCAAGTTCAATAAAGTGCCGCAACTCGTCGCCATTGAATACCGGCAACGCCTGTCCCGGGTCAAAGATAAAGGGGATTTTGTGATCGTGAAACTGGGATGCGTGCTGGAGCATCCCATCGCGGGAGTCCGGCGCCACAATGCCAAACGTCACGCCCTTGGCATCGCCCACCTTGTTGAGATAGGAAGAAGCCATCGCCCCGGGGTGGAAGGCCGTAATCTGGTTGGCGTCAAGGTCAGTGGTAATAAAGGCCTGCGGCATGTAAGCACCGGCAATTTCACGCACATGGGTACGCACGATTCCCAGTTTGTCGAGTCGCTCCTTATACGGGCCGAAATCGTCCCCAACGGTCGCCATGACCAGGGGATCTCCCCCGAGAAGCTTCAGGTTGTAGGCGATATTTCCAGCAGTGCCGCCAAACTCGCGGCGCATATCCGGCACGACGAAGGCGACATTCAGGATATGAATCTGATCCGGAAGGATATGCGTCTTGAATTCGCCATGGAAGACCATGATGGTGTCGTAGGCAATGGAACCACAGATCAGGACTGGCATGACTTCGACTCTGTAGGGAAACAGAAATTATAAGCGTCTACAGACCGACCGTCAGAAGGTGGTTTCTGACCGCCAGGCGGGCGGGCGGCCCGATTGACGGGGCTTTGCAATATCTTGTAAATTCTGTTTAAACGGGCTCGCTTCCATGATCCCGGCGCACTCCGCAACAAGCAGCAATCAGAAAAGCGAATTCTGAAACAAGGCAAACTCACCGAAAGGTGAGGACGCAAAGTCTCCGGTCTAAGGGATTACAAAATCCGATGACAGCGGGATTGCCAGAGTAGCAGCGGCTTTGTGCGGTCAGTACTGCAGCATTGCCGCTAATGCAGTGAAATGCATTCTGCGCCCGTCCCCGTGGCCGTTCGGACGGATCTGCCCTCTGCGATCACCCTGCTGTCCACGACCTGGCTATTGCGTATGCCGATTGCATACGTTTGTGCCCCGCAGGGGCGCGCGGAGATAGTCATGGCATTGCTGACCGGTGACAATGTAATTCCATTCAACGGCCCAGGCGCGGCGTTGAAGCGTGGCCCGCTGAAACCCGAGTCTCTCAGCGTCATCAATGAATGCCGAGATCTGGCAATCAGAAAAATGGTTTCCATCCTCTCGGATTCTCTGGACAAGATTGAGGACGAGCTCGGTCACCTCGCCGGCAGCACCGAGAACCGGCAGTCGCAGGCCTTGTACCTTGAGGCTCGCTCCCAGGCGCATGACAAGCGCGCTGCGATCGAGGCAGCTTTCAAGAAGCAGTTCTTGACCTTTTTTGAAAGGAAGGTGTGCCGGGAAGCGGGAAAGGTCGGCGGGGATCTGCCGGACTCGGGTGAACTTGAACTTTCGCTTGTCGAGGATGCAGACCTGGAGCAGAACCTGGCGATCAACGATATTGCAAGGCGAATGACGGACAGGTGTGACGATGAACTGCGCGCACTCTCACAACGCATGGGCTTCTTGATGTCCGATCCGGATCTCAACGAGGCCGCGAATCCCATGTCGCCCGAAACCATCATCAGCGCTCTCAAAGTCGCGTGTGACCAGATGACCGCCGGGTATCAAACGAAGCTCACGGTCATGAAAATGGTGGAGCAGCACATGGCCGGCGAGATGCTGGCTGTCTACCGCGATGTCAATTCAATGCTGGTATCGCGTCAGATTCTGCCGCGAATCCGGCCCTCCTACCGCAAGACGCAGACCAGCATCGTGCGCAAACCAGCTGCGGAGCCGGGAGGAACATCCGAAAATGAAACCCGGATACCAGGCTGCGCGCCGGCCAACCCGGCGGGCGATATTTATGCCACGCTTCAACAACTCCTGGCCGGTGGCAGCATGTTTGACCCTGCGCTCAGCGCCGGCAGTGTCGGACCGCCCGCGTTTGGTGTCACGACAGGCAGTTTTGCGCCGCCACCGCCACTGTCTGGCGACGCCGCTGCAGGCGCCTTGAGCGAGATTGCGAGAGGAACGCAAGCCCTTCCGGGCAACCACCTTGTAGCTGCACTGAACAGAATTCAGTTCGGGGCATACAACCCCGGCCAGCCCGCGCAGCCGCAAGACGGCGATTTGCGGGGCACAAACGTAGGTGGACTGGATTTGAGCATCCTGCGTTCGATCAAGGCGCAGGAAGCTGCGGTCCACAGTTCACCGATTGATGTCATGACGATCGACATTGTCGCCATGCTGTTTGACTATGTTTTCGAGGACAGCGCCATTCCCGCCAGAGTCAAGGCGCTGCTGGCCCGCCTGCAAATTCCGGCATTGAAAGTGGCCATCCTCGACAAGTCATTCTTCTCCCGGAAGAGCCACCCCGCACGCCGCCTGCTCGACAAGCTCGCGGAAGCTTCCATGGGCTTCACCGGCGCCGCGCAAAACGACGACGTTTTGTACGAAACAATTACGGTTGTTGTGGAGCGGATCTACGGCGACTTTGAAACTGACGTTCAAATATTTGCCGAGGTGCTGGCTGACCTCGAATCGTTCTTGGCGAAGCGTGAACGCGCGAATGAAGAATTCGTCGAGAGATCCGCACGCGCTGTATTCGAAAGCGAGCGACGCGAGATGGCGCGCATGATCGCCATCAATGAAGTCGAAAGGCGCTGCTCGGACCATGAATTGCCGGCCCCGGTCATTGCACTGTTGCGGGGGCCATGGGTGCGCGTTCTTGAACGTCTGTACCTGCGGGAAGGTGGGCGTCAGGCGGGCTTCTCAGCGTCCGTCGACACCGCAGACGACCTGATATGGAGTGTCCTGCCCAAGCGGGATGCTGATGAACGCCGGCGGCTGGTCTCAATGCTTCCAGACTTGCTGAAGCACTTGCACGCAGGCATGGAGATCGCGGTTGTTGAATCCGCGGATCGTGTACGTTTTTTCGCGTCGCTGGTGGACTGCCATGCATCAGCCGTCAAGGCGGGCCTGCGGGGCGATTGCTTGGCCGCGATGCCAGGGGATGTCACCCCCAACACCGGCACTGGTCCCCTATTCGCCCGGCTCCTCTCTGAAGAAGCCGCACGCGCGACTGCAGCGCGCCATGCCAATAAAACGGGTTTCGCGCGGATTCAATTCACCGACAAGGGTATTTCCATTGAGGAGATTGATTCCGGAGCGGCAACGGACGACGGCCTCGTCGGGGCTGGTCATGCCCGCATAACCGCCGTTGAGCTCAAAAGGGGTCAATGGGTGGAATTCAGCGAGGAAGGCGGTCGCCGGTTTCGCGCGAAACTATCGTGGATCAGTCCCCATGGCGGGGTATACCTGTTCACCAGTCCGGGTGCCGATGAAGCCCTGTCCATCGCACCAAATGTCCTGCAGCAAAAGCTCAGGCTCGGGCAGGCCAGGCTTCTGGATGAATCATCGATTGTTGATCGAGCGGTGGATCACATGGTGACCTCGCTTCGGGACGCAGCCGGCGCCGCCAATTGAATGCGCGCTGCGGGCGGGCCCCTGTCAGGGGTAAAAGGCGCGAACTCCGTATCCAGATGCAGGCGGCTTGGATAGTAGTTCCACCTGCATATTGACGAAAACCTCCGCGCCCTGCGCGATCGACTCTTCTTTCCCGGGATTCCGCCCCAGATACTCGGACGGCTGGAAGACCCGTGATAGCACGACCTGGTTTCCGCTGTCCGTCAGCCGTAGTTCCAGTGCTGGATATTCCTGACTGTACGCACCGCGATTGACAAGGGTCGCCGTCAACATGATCCGACCATTCCTGCCGGGAGCCTCGACCAGATCAGAAGCCTCGATGCGGATGGCGGATTCGTCCCGTCCCCTTGGTATCGAACAACCTGCCCAATCACATGCGGCAGAGAGTAGCGGCCTGGTTGGCGGAAACTGCTGCGCAACCTGCGCCCGGTATGCATAGGCCAATTGGAGGATTAGCGCCACGCCGAGCAGAACGGCAGCCACCACCCAGCGATGGCTGCTCTTCGGGGTAGGCCGGTACTGGGGGGGAGGCGTTGTCAACAGCGGATTCTCCGGGTCGAGAATCAAGCCGGGAGATATTGTTGCAGACGGTGCGGTCGCGACAAGCGGCGGTGGATCGGGTAAGTCGACGCTTGGTTCGGGGCTTACGTCATGCTGTTGCACCTCCGACGGACCCTCGTTGGCGCGCGCAGCGTTCTCCAATTGGACGGGATCAGGATCAATTGTTGGTGCAGGCGCATGCGGCACCAAGTCCGACGTGGATGAATCTTCCACCAACGCGTGATCTTCAGTGGCGGATTCCTGCTCCAAGGAAAAATCCCCAACTGGCGGCGCGACATCTTTTTGGCTGGTCGCGCCTTCTTCTATCCTGGTGAGAGATTGAAATGCGTCAAAGACCTGGCGACACCGGCCGCACATCACACGTCCCTGCCGGACGTTCAGTTGCTCGGGTTGTACCTTGAACTGCGCAGCGCAATTTGGACAGGAAGTCAACAGCATGGCGCGAGTATAACCGAGCGACTACGGCCCTCCTTTACGGGCACCGGCAATGCAAGACCATCCTTCTTCACGCTTCCAGACCGACAGGTCGAACCACTCCCTGTAGATGCTGATGATTTCCTCGGCCTGATGGTCCAGTACGCCTGCAAGCACCAGTGTTCCGCCGGGCACCGTGTGAGAGGCGAGAAGCGGCGCAAGCACTTTCAGCGGGTTTGACAGAATATTGGCGACGGTGACGTCAGCGCGGGCTTCGAGCCGGTTGCTCGTATCGAAGAATGAAACATTTACCTTGTTCTGCTCTGCATTGAACCGGGCGACTTCAACGGCATTGGGATCAATGTCCACGCCCCAGGCGCGGCCTGCTCCGAGTTTCATTCCCGCTATGGCAAGTATCCCCGAGCCACAGCCATAGTCCAGCATTGCAAAACCGGCCAGGATTTCCCGGTGCGATTCAAGCCATTGAAGGCAGAGCCTGGTGGTGGGATGGCTGCCCGTGCCGAATGCGGCGCCTGGATCCAGCACGATGTTGATCGCCCTCTCGTCCGGCGCGGCGTGCCAGCTTGGAACAATCCATATGATGTCACTGATGCGGATCGGCTGAAATTGGTCCTGATTTTGTTTGACCCAGTCGACGTCCTGAACCTCGACAACCTGAAACTCGGGCAGTCTGATGTCCAGTTCGGCAGCAGCGCATCGCAGGGCGGCACGGGCGTCAATTCCGCTGGCAAACATGACAGTCACGCGGCACCGGTCCCAAAGGCCTGCATTTGATCCCGGTTCACCAAAAATTGGCTGCTCGGCATCAGTGCCCTCAAACGCGTCCTCCACCGACACAGAAAGAACGTCGTCCTCCAGCAATCGATCAGACAGCTGATCTGCGGCCTCCCGGGAAAGGTCGATGGTGATGCTGTGCCCGATCATGTTGGCCGAACTCAGTCGCCTTCGCCCGCGATCTTCTTCAGCTTTGCCATCCGCTGTTCCAGGAAATGGATGGAAGTGCCGCCGCGGACAAACGCGGCATCGTTCATGAGTTCTTGGTGCAAGGGCAGATTTGTCTGGATCCCTTCCACCACCATTTCCGACAAGGCGGTGCGCATGCGTGCGAAAGCCTGCTCACGGTTATCGCCGTGCGCAATTACCTTGGCGATCAGCGAGTCATAGTGCGGCGGTACAAAGTAGTCGGCATATACGTGCGAATCAACCCGGATGCCGGGACCGCCCGGCACATGGAATCGGGTGATTCTGCCCGGCGACGGCACAAATGTGGTTGGGTTTTCAGCGTTGATGCGGCATTCGACGGCGTGTCCGCGCAATTGAATATCCTTCTGCCGGTATCGCAGCTTTTGCCCGGCGGCAATCCGGATTTGCTCCTGGACGATATCGACCCCCGTGATCATCTCGCTTACCGGGTGTTCGACCTGAACCCGGGTGTTCATCTCTATGAAATAGAACTCATCCTTTTCATACAGGAATTCAAAAGTGCCGGCTCCGCGATAGGCAAGCTTGACGCAGGCTTCCGCACAACGTTCGCCAATCCTGTCCCTCAGCCTTGCCTTCAATTCCGGGGCGGGCGCCTCTTCAATGATTTTTTGGTGCCGGCGCTGCATCGAACAGTCCCGCTCCCACAGGAAAAGCGCATTGCGGTGTTCGTCGGCAAGAACCTGTATTTCGATGTGACGCGGGTTCTCGAGGAACTTTTCGAGGTAGACCATCGGATTGCCGAAGGCGCTCTGGGCTTCCGTCCGTGTCATCTGTACCGCGTTGACTAACGCCGCTTCGGTATGCACCACCCGCATGCCCCGACCACCTCCGCCGCCCGCGGCCTTGATGATGACCGGGTAGCCGACGGACGCGGCAATTTTGCGGATTTCTTTGGGATCTTCCGGTAACGCTCCCTCAGAACCGGGGACACAAGGAATGCCAACCTTGCGCATGGCGGCTTTCGCCGACACCTTGTCCCCCATGGTCCGGATATTTTCCGGGCGCGGCCCGATGAAAACAAAGCCCGAGTTCTCGACGCGCTCGGCGAAATCCGCATTTTCGGATAAGAAACCATACCCGGGATGTATCGCTTGCGCATCAGTGACTTCTGCCGCGCTGATGATTGCGGGGATGTTCAGGTAGCTGTCGCGGGACGGTGCCGGTCCGATGCAGACGGATTCATCAGCCAACATGACATATTTCGCGTCGGCGTCGGCTTCGGAATGGACGGCGACCGTCTTTATCCCCAATTCGCGGCAAGCCCGCTGGATACGCAGGGCAATTTCGCCGCGATTTGCGATCAGGACTTTTTCAAACATGGCCCCCTGCCGGGGCCCGGAGTTAAATACCGCCACGACGCGTCCCCGAGCTATTCGAGGACGAAAAGCGGCTGGCCGTATTCAACCGGCTGGCCGTTTTCAACGAGAATCGCCTTGACTACGCCCGACGCGTCCGATTCGATCTCATTGAGCAGCTTCATCGCTTCAATAATGCACAGCGTCTGGCCCTTGGTAACGGACTGCCCGATTTCAACAAATGATGGCGACCCGGGCGAAGGCGAGCGGTAGAAAGTACCAACCATGGGCGATTTGACGGTGTGTCCGACCGGTTCAGCGGAAATGGTGGGTGCGGGGGCCGCGGCCACCGGCGCCCCGCTGGATAATTCGGTCGGAAGCACGATATTCGAGGGCGCCATTGAGGCCGGCATAAATACGCCACCCGATCCAGTCCGGCTGATCCTGACCTTTTCTTCACCTTCGGTTATTTCAAGTTCAGCGATTCCCGACTGCTGGACGAGGTCAATAAGCGTCTTGATTTTCCGCAGGTCCATGATGTTGATGTCTCCTGATGATCGCCCGGCTACTGATCCGCAGGCGGACCAGGTGGCCATCGCCGGATCTGATTATGGTTATCTGTAGCGAGTGGAAAATTCGATTTCCCCAGCCCGATGCGGTGCCGCCAAGAAGTGACAAACCGCACTATACAAGCTATCTAACGGATGCACGGCCCGAAGTTTGCCTCAGTTGCCGCGGTCTTGTCCACCTCGTTGATCAGGCCGCAATCGGTAAAATAGCGGCTTTTTCGCCACATTTGTTGCAGTTTTACCGAATTTTCCCTTTTCTCGAGAGC
>CAYSKY010000092.1:0-9493 GCA_964431425.1 uncultured Burkholderiales bacterium | reverse complement strand
CGCGAGCTTGAATGGAAACGATTTGAGACGGTCGGCGATGAGCTATTTCGGGAGTTGGGATTTCGCGCAGAAATGCTGTCGAAGGGGCCTGACGGCGGAATTGATGTAAAGCTATATAAAGATGGCGATGTTGCCCCGGCCGCCATCGTGCAATGCAAATCATGGAAAGCACGACAAGTTGGCATCAAGCCGTTGCGGGAGTTTTTGGGTGTGATGACACATGAAGGGGTGACTGAGGGCATCTTTCTCGCGACATTTGATTTCACGCAGGAAGCGGTGGAATTTGCCAAGGTCAATAGAATTGATGCCGTCGATGGCAAACGCTTCATTCAAATGATCGACACATTGAGCACCGAGGCGCAGCAAAAACTGCTTGGGGTAGCGACTGAAGGCGACTATAAGACACCGAGTTGTCCAAGCTGCGCTATCAAGCTGGTACGCAGATCAAGCAGCCATGGAAATTTCTGGGGCTGCACGAACTATCCGCGTTGCAAATACAAAATGAACATCGCGTAACTGGGTACGTACCAAGCAGAATGCGCGTGGATCCGTTTGCGCGTGTTTTCGTCGCAGATCGGCATTCGCAAAGTTTTGAAGTACTCCGGTCGTTTGAAGGTTATGACGGCGGGTGCGCACCATTGCCGGAGACCATAACAGTTCAAGTGCTGGCGCCGCAGTCGGTCAGTCCGTCAAGAATTCGAGGGTTGAAAATCGCGATAAAGGGCGATATAGATCCTCGGACACCTATGCAGTTTACCCGATGATTTGTATCAACATGACTGTCAACCGCCCCCCTCAGCGAGACAAGGCGCTGTCCCTACTGCAGCGGCGAGGCATGGTGCGCCTGTCCGAGTTTCTGTCGCTAGGCATCACTGCGGCCACCGTTTCACGCCTTGAACGCGAAGGCGCGGTTGTGCGCCTCGCGCGAGGTCTCTATCAACGCCCGGACGCCTCTATCGATGCAAACCACACACTCGCTGAAGCCTCCAAACTTGTCCCCAAGGGCGTCATCTGTCTTGCCTCGGCGCTAGCCTTTCACGAACTGACCGACCAACTACCCCCGAAAGTATGGATGGCGATCGGTTCAAAGGACTGGCGTCCGCGATTTCAGTATCCACCGGTGCGGTTTGCCCGCTTCCCCGAAACGCACCTGACCAGGGATGTCGAACACTATCGGATCGACGGCGTCCGGGTGCCTATCTTCGGAATTGCCAAGACGATCACCGATCTGTTTCGCTACCGCCGCACCGTCGGCATCAACCTCGCACTGGAAGGGCTACGCGAAGCGCTGCGCAAACGAAAGGTAACGCCGGCTGCAATCGCCAAGCGTGCCCTCGAGGCGGGCGTGTGGAAGACAATGGAGCCGTATTTGACCGCCCTAACGTCCGATGCCTAAGCCGGCTCGCGACATCGTCTCATCAGTGCGGGCGCGGCGCGCGTTCACCCATTAAACACTTCCAGGGTGGATAGCGCCTCGTCCATCACGTCTATCCCGTCCTGCATCGTTTCACCTTGGCTCCCGTACTGGAAATTCTCGGGCAAATTGTCGAAAGCATCCTGCTCCTCGTCCCGAATCGCGGACAACTCCTCGATGAGTTTGCTTAGTCTTGCGAATCGCGCCTTGTTCATGATGGGCCTCGGTCACAAAGCGCCGTCAGGCGCTCAGTGACTTGGCCAGCTCCATCGACCAGTGATTGCGGTACGCCTGCCATGCGCCGATGGTGGGTGACCAACGGAAGCCCTGGGCCTTTAGCTTGCTGCGGATCAGTTCGTCTGGTTTGTCCGGAAAAAACAGGCGCACGCGGTTCGCGGGTGGATCGTCTTCCAGGCGGATGCCTGATTCGTTTTCACGCTCGATCACCGGCGCAGCCTTGTCGCGAGCCAGTTTCTCGATGCGCTGGCGAATGCGGCGGATGTTCGCGCTGTTGTTCGTCAATTCGTAGTCGACAAAACCGATGCGCCCGGCGAAGTCAGGCTTGAGTAACTGTTGCGCGATCGATTCGGGGAAACCCAAGAACGTCAGCGCCGCCACCTGGGCGTCGGGTCCGGCTTTCTTGTGCTTGCGAATGCCGGCGTTGGCGGCCTTCATGCGCTCTTGCAATGCCTCGGCTTTGTCCAAGTCGGATTGCAAACGCTGCAGCGCGTCGGCATCGCCTGCCATGATGGGGCGAAGATCGGGACGCAGTGCGCGGATGATCGCTTTGCGTGCGCGTTCGCGGAACTCGATCATCTGGGTGAGACGCTGGTGCGCAACGTTGTTGCGCTTTTCGGCCCGCCTTATCGGGAAATTCGACGGCCCGGTGATGAATGATGAAATGCAACGGCTGCTGGAAGCCAGGTAAGCGCGGCAGTGCTGCGCGTAACCGGCGCGGTAACGCGCAAATTCATCGTCGAGTAGATGCAACGTACCGCCCTTAAAGGCCTGCGCCTTGAAGCTCGCGTAATCAGCTGCCAGAGTGGTGGAATATTCGGCGCGGAAGGTATCTCCGCGACGCTCGGGCGACATGCTCACGCCATGAAAAGCGGCGTGCGCGGAACCGATGGAAATATCGGAAGCGTACGGGACATCGAGCTTAGATTCTGAGCCGGCTTGTGGGGTTGTTTTCATGATTAGCTTTCCTCTCTGGTGGTGGTTGAATCGATCTTGAGTTCTTTCGCCGTGGAGAGAGTCTTGCCCGTTGATGAAGCCAGGAAAGCAAGGGACAAACCGGAAGCCGCAGGCGGAGCAGAGCCGTAGGCGAGCACCGAACGGGTGAGGATTTGAGCGGCACCGGCCCTTGCATTACTGGCGCACCGGGCAAACTTCTCGTCAGGGCGACAAGCACGAAAGTCGGCCGGCACCAGCGTGAAGAATGAAAACGTCACGGCGCGCAGCGCCACAATCTGCGCGGCCGGGCGGTGGCGGGCGGCATTCGCGACCGCCAGGACACGCACACGAAAGCGCGGTGAGGATTGTTTTGGCGAGATCCACCCGCGAGAACAATCCGCTAGGCCCCCGCCGGCAGCCGAAGCGGAAGGCGCACACCTTGATCTTCGTTCGTCGTAACGCGCGTCGGCAATGCCGCCGCGCGAACTGCAGCGGGAGCGTGCTGCCGCTGCTAGAAAAAGCGAAAGGGATCGTTACCGAATGGACGAGACAGCAGCTTTACCGCTGGCTCGGTGAGGATGCGTTGCGCATCCGAGTAGAGCCCGGCCTGACGGCTGCCAGCGGTCAGGATTGCCAAGTGCTTTTTGAGTGCCCTAGTGAGTTCTACAACTCGCCGTGGAAGCTTTCGAAGCGGCTACAGAGAGCAGAGAATTCTGTCCATGAGTTACGCATAGATGTGGATATAGCGATTCCAGGTACGATTGTGACCGGCGCATCTCGCCTTGTAGGCACGTTGGCGTGTTTTGGCTGCAAATGAGCGTGGTTTACCCGATTCAGCGGCCAACCTACCCGTTATCCTGTCTCTTATTAGCTTGTATTTTGCAGAATATAGCTATATAGTCTGTTCAGGCGAAAAGCCATATTTATTGCAAAATGCTTTCTAAACCCTCCGCCAATCCCGAAAGCCCTCCCAACCGCCCGCCGTCATGGACCGAACACGCCGGTCGGGAATGGTTGATATCGCTGTTAACCGAGAGCCTGGCATCCGTGCCTAAGGTGAGCGACGTATCGCGGGAACCTCACCGCGAAAACGAGCTATTTGACGCAGTCGTCCATCTGGAGCTGGCGGGAAAGCCCACCATCTTGCTGATCGAAGTAAAGAAGTCAGCTTATCCGCGGGACGTGCGTGAGGCGCTTGCACGGATGACGGACTTTCCCAAGACCCATCAAGCGTACGCTAACGCGATCCCACTCTTGGCCAGCAGCACTTTGTCCGCCGGCGCTCGCGCACTCTTGAAAGAAAACAACGTCGGCTATTTCGATGCGGGTGGAAGTCTGTACCTTCCAGCCAGGCATGCCTACATCTTTATCGATAAACCACCTGTCCCTGAAAAAACCCGCGGCGAACCCAACATATTCCGGGGACGCACGACCCGTGTGGTGCATGCGCTTCTCGATAAGCCTGATGCTTGGTATCGCGCGAGCGAACTTGCCGACTTGATCAATGTCGCGGTCAGCACGGTCTCGCGCAGCTTCATCGAATTGGAACGCATGGAGCTGGTTGAAACGCGTGGCAAGGGGCCGAAGAAGGAACGCCATCTGACGAAACCCGCCGCGCTACTGGACACATGGGCTGAGATCGTCCGTGCTGAACCGGCCCCGCCCAGCCGCCGATACTTTGTCTCCGGCGCGCTTGGCCATGAGCAGCTGGTGAACGAGATGGCCCACATGCTTGAAAATGCCAATGTCGAGCATGCCCTCACCGGGGAGGCTGCGGCGCAGCGCTACAACCCGTTTCTTACCAGCGTGCCGCTCGCACGTTTTCGTGTCGAGAATATTGAACAGGCCGAGAAGGCGCTGACCGACAGGAAAGTTCGGCGGGTCGATGAAGGCGCCAATCTGGTGCTGATCGATACCCCGGAAAAGGATGAGTTGCTTTTCAAGCAATCGATCGATGGGATCTCGGTCGTGAGTCCCATTCAGGCTTACATTGACCTGCAGCAATTATCTGGCCGCGCGAAAGAAGCGGCCCAGCACCTTCGAGAAGAACGATTGGGATATCTCAAATGAAGCCCATTTTCCTGAGCGGCTATTCAAACGACTATGCCAAGGACTGCGAGCGGTTGCTTGTCACCCTGCTGCGCGGCTTGGGGCCGCTCGCCCAATCGGTGTACCTCATCGGCGGGCTTACCCCACGATTCATCATCAAGAAGCGGCCACCCGATGTGCCGCGCCACGCCGGCACGCAGGACGTTGATGTGGTGCTTGACCTCCAGATCCTCACGGACATCGAGGCCTATCACACGCTTGAAGACAATCTAAAGCGCATGGGATTCACGCGGGGTTTCAACAACAAAGGCATTCCGGTGTCATGGCGCTGGACGATCAAGACAGACCATGGCGCCACCTTGGTGTTGGAGCTGTTGGCGGATGACCCCAAGCGTAGCGGCGGAAAGGTTCAGGAGCTCAAGGCCGAAGGAAACGTGTCGGCCCTCAACATCCCCCACTCTTCCATGGTGGTGGACTTCCACGAGAAGGTGGAGGTCACGGCCGAACTCTTTGGCGGCAACGGCTCCGCGAGCGTCATCGTGCAGCACGCCGATATCGTGAGTTTTACATGTCTCAAGGCACTCGCCTTCGCCGATCGCGCTGAGCGAAAGGATGCACACGACCTCATCTATTGCCTCCAGCACTTCGAAGGCGGAATCGAGGCGGCCGCGAGCCACTTTCAGCAAGGTCTACAAGGGACGCATGCTGATGTGATCCGGCAGACCCAGCAGCTACTTCGCAAGCACTTCCAGGACTATGACGGTGTAGAGGGCTATCTCCGAGACGGGCCAGTCGCTGTCGCGCGCTTCGAAGGCGACGAAGTTGAAGAAACAGAAGAAGCGAAAGAACGGCGCCTTTATCGGCAACGGGAAGTTGCCGATGTGGTGGAAAGACTACTCGCCTCCATTGGTGCATAGGTTCCGCTTGGCCGCCCGCCACTTCTCACACCCAATCATCCCTTCCACTCGCTCGAGACGTATGTTCGAAGCTTGACGCTTGCTTTGCAAAACTTGAACAATCATTGGTCGCCAGAGGTTTAGCGCGAAGACCGAGCCCTGGGGATGCCGGGCGTTAAAGCGTTAGAAAAAGAGTTAAAGACGCGCGCGCGTGTTACACGCCTGAATAACTACGTTTTGCGTCGAACAAACAGATACATAGACAGGGGTGGTGTGGGCAAAAACACGAAACGGGCGTGGGCAAAAACACGAGGAAGACGTGGGCGAAAACACGCGTAAGTGTGGGTAATAACACGACGCTATTCACACGTGATCCACAAAAAATAGAAAGTTACCCACCGCAAACGGGGCGTGGGTAATAGCACGATACCAGCACCCGTTGCGCGACGCCCCGGGCAATCGCGTCAGGACAAGCGTGGGTAATAACACGATAAGGCTGGGTGATCGAACCCACACAGCGACGGCGTGATCACAAGAATATCTCACCTCCCTAGGCCGCCTGTCCAAATGACACGCTAACGTTTCCATTTAGCCAGCACTTGATTGCAAATGTCAGCAGTGCGGTTACACATATCCAAATCGAACTTCCCAATGTGAGCCTCGGCAGCAGGAATTCCAAGTTGCGTCGCGAGCCATTTATAGCCCGCGCCTCTCGCTACCGATTTCTCACATTTGTCACGACGCATCTTCGCCTTCCACAGCTTATCAAAACATGCGTGGGCAACTATTCTTGCTTTTCGCAAATCTGCATTCGCGAGGCCGCCGAGTGGCGCGTAGTCCGCACTATCTCTATGGACACCTACCCAGGCGCCACAAGGTAGACATGCCCAAACCATCCCATAGCTAACGCCGTGATACAGAGGGGCGCTGTCCATCAGAAGAGCAGGACCGTCACAGTAGGGGCAATCAACTGGCTTCAAAATTTACGGCGCAACTTTTTAACGGGAAAGAAGCGCGCGCAATCTGACCAACAAACATACAAACCAACTATGCAAATGGTCATGGTATTGCTGATCGCTGCTTCTCCACGACATATTCCGCGAGAGACAATGAAGTAATCCACGCGTTGCGAATTGCGCGCGTTCGATTGTCATCGTCCTTCTTCGCAGCGTCCCCCCGGTCCGACAGTCCCCTGACAACAAAAATTGGCGGAGCTGAATTCTGCGATTTCTCCATATAGCGAAAGGTCGCAGCAGACTCCATATCATAAACATACGCCTTATCGTTATATGCGATGGCCGTAGCCCTGTGCACCTCTGAGCCGGAGTCGTCCCTTAAGAGGTCGTTGTCGCTGATGGCCATCGCACGTTTTACCTCGCCTGTGCAATGCAGATTTCCCCACGAAATCTTGTTGTCCTCAACCCGCTCTACGAAAAAACCGGTTGTATACGACTTGTATTGTTCGGGCTGGCTACGCCCTTTGTTTCGGGGCGTGCTGCCCTCTCGGCGTTGTACGGCGTTCTGCATGTCGAGTACGTGATCCAAAATGCAGACGTCCCCAAGTTTGGCGGGCGATCGAAAATCAACCGCAATGCCAACGACAATGAGCGCGTCAAATTTTTCCTTTGGGAGGATCGCGGCAATGTTCATTCCGGCCTCCTGATTTCCCTGTTCGGAAGACATATAACAGCGGCAGCTGATAGTTTGCTCTGACGAAGTCAACTCAAATTTCACTTCGTAAAACTCGGGGCCAGGCGTTGTGGAGTATTTCACGCCGGCTTCCTGAAGTAGCTTTAGAAGCCCCTTTGCCTCGTCCTCCACAATATTCAGAAATGCAATATTTGAATTGTGCTTACCTACCCCTTTACTGTCGTAACGCGCAACGGCTATGCGCCCGCCTAGCGCGTCAGATCTCGCGTTATCATCAATAGTGTTGTGAGCTGCCTGCGTCTTTCGGACTGCAGAGTATTCGTCGTGAAATGCATGGAGAACCGCGTCGGCGGCATCGGGATTCGCCACCGTGAAAGCGCCTTCGCTCGTCGTCATAGCCAAGTAGTTTGATAATTCGTCTAATAAAAGCGGATTGCCAAGGACCTCCATCGTGCTGTAGCTTCTGTAAAACGTCCGCGTGACGTCCAATTCGCCAACAACAGCCCATTTGGCCTCAATATCCTCGTGACCAGATCGTAGGTCGGCAAGACACTGGCCAACAATATATCCGTACCATCTTGGCACTCCATCACCGCGGCCGTATACCCACAACTCAACGGCGCCTCCGTCAGTGGCCTTCTGCCGGCTCTCTAGAATCTGGCGTCCTTTTTTTTCCATTGCCGCAGTTTTGTATTCTCTTGGGGTCTTGCCGGAGTTGGCGCGACACATGAAGGAATCCAGCCTGCGTTGAAATCTGGCCGCGAAATGGGTGGGCGCCTCATCGCCGCCACCTTTCGGGAGTATGCGCAATACTAGTGCGAAATTGAATTGCTCAATGGTCAACACAGACCCGCGCTCCTTGTAGCGCGCATCGACGCGCTCATACATATACTGAAGCGCGGATAGCCTCTCGTTTAGGCGGCGACAAAGCAAAGAGATGTTATTACCAGCTGTTGCGACTCGCCATGACTCCCAATCCGTACCGGCGGATGTCGCCAACTGAATAAATAGATTGCCGAAAGCTACATTGGCCGCCACATTCTTCTTTTCGATCTTGCTCGCCCGGTCGACGTAACTCTTGCCAATTTTCTTTAGACTAGCAATCGACTCGTGGAATTCCACTTCAATCGTTTGTAGTTCCTCCTTAGTGTCTTGCCTGGACGCCTTTAGCAAGTAATACTGTAGCGCGGAAAATAAGAAATCCGTCTCAGTGATCAACTTCAGGCACAGATAGAGTTCTTGATTTGCTTCGCGCTCATCTTCGCTCGATCGATACTGAAGCGAGTTGTCCCAAATTTCCGTCCAGGCGGACCGCGCAAGCGGATTGATACCTCTCAACATGTCCTCAATTTTTTTCGCTGCTTGGTGAGAAACTCTATCAATGTGCAAGCGAATTTTTAGCCGGGCACTGTGCAAATAACTCTTTGGACCGTAAGTGGTTACGCTAGCAAGCAAGCCCGCATACGACGAGGCCCGGAAGCCACCGCGAAAATGGTCGCAAAATAGTCTCAGCTCTGCGCCAACTGCTGTAAGTGTACTCGCGGCGGTTTCGCAGGAAGTTAATGCAATCAAGACATCGTTTCGAATTCTCGACACAGACCTATTGGACCCGGCGTTCGCCCAAGGGGCAATTGCCTTCATTATTTCCGCTGTCGGCAGAGACAATACGGTACCCATGACATTGCCGAATGTCTCCACTGAGGCAAGTCGGACTCTGTCAAGGTCTTCCTCCGATTGCAGCGGTGGAATCGCATAGCCGGCGTCCCGCTGCTTTATCAAGATCCGCTCACTTGTTAGCAAGTTTACGAATGCTCGATCGGCGGGGAATTCTGTAGGTTCGTGAAGGCCTGTCGAAAGGCGTGCGCCATGTTTGTGCATTCCGACATTGATTCGGATTTTTCGCTCCGATGGATCGTCGCGCTCTAGTCGCTCATAATTTGGTTTGAATACGTCCCGACCGATGGCATATCGCAAGAATAGGATTAGTACCTTTTCGACGATTAGCCTGGGAACTATTGGTCGCCCACTCTCGCGTTCCTTTGTATCTACCGGATTCCACGATTCCGCGAAGACATCAAGCATTTTGTGGAACAGGGCAAGGTCCCTGGCCAGAATGTATGTCTCTTCACCATGCCTGTAGCCGCGGTATAACAGCAGTTCGCCACCGACTCTTTTCTGGATGGTGATGGGGACGACCACGCCGGAATCCACAGCGATGTCAATGAAGCTTGAAACAGCCTCGGCATTCACCTGTTGGTTTGAGTGGGTGCAAACCGCCATCAATTCTCTGAGTGATAGACCTTCCTTTAGG
>CAYSKY010000091.1:8519-9639 GCA_964431425.1 uncultured Burkholderiales bacterium | reverse complement strand
GCATTGGCATTTTCAATCCCCCTCGGTCCCCCTTTTCCAAAGGGGGAGGAACCTTGTGTGAGACGGACGCCAACAGTTTGCGCCCATGTCACGGCTGCGTTGACAGGTCTGGCCTGCACGCGCCGGTGATTGGCGATCAAAACTCAGTCGTGCGATCCACCTTCAATTGCCAGCTCGCTTCCCCCGGGTGCAGCTTGTACTGCAACTGCCGCATGCCGCCGGTGGGCTTGGCGTTGATATCGCCGTCCTTGTAGATCGGGAAGCGCCGGGCAAGGATGTTTTCCACCACCGCGAATTCATCATGGCCCATGTAGCCCTTCGCCGCCGCAGGCGTCAATTCAGGCAGGCCGATCTGGCTGAGCGATTTGCGTTTGTTGGCCGAGTACGCCACCAGTGAGCCATACGATCCGCTGCCGGCCGAGCGTACATAGACATAAACTTCCGGTGATCCATCCACGTTCAGGTCGGCCACTTCGGCGCCGGTCACCGTGCCGTCGATCTCGGCTTCCATCGGAGAATTGTCGATCGCGAGTCCGGACGGCACGATGCGCAGCTTGTTGATGGAGCCTTCGTTGGTGGCAGTCACGCGGAACGTGATCCCCTGAAGCTTCAGCGTGCTGTCAAAGCCCTTGCCGGATGTTGCGGGTGCGGGCGTTGTCGCGGCTGCCTGGGGCGCGCCGGAGATGGCGATGTCCAGGGTGTATTTGGACGTCTCCTTGCGCCGCGCCGCATTTCGCATCAGGTAGGCGCGGATGGTGTAGGTGCCGTTGGTGGGCAGCGCACCTTCAAACTTGTCGCCCGCTGACGAGCCGACGAAGATTGCTTCTTCCGATCCCGGCGGCAGCACGTTGAAATACATCGACCGATTGCTGGGTTTGAGTTTCACCACCATGTTCTGGCCGGCCGAGGCCGTCACCTTGTAATCAATGGTCTCATCGCCCTTGAGCGTGGCCTTGATGGTGGCGCTGCTCTTGCCCTTCGCGAAGTGGACGGGCACCTCCTTGATTTGTGCGACGGCCGGGGCCATCACGAGTGCTGCGGCCGTCAGGCATGCCGCCCCGAAGAGACGGCCAATCCAGTTTCTGTTCATGTTGAAAATCTCCGCAAGTTATCCCGATAG
>CAYSKY010000091.1:0-8509 GCA_964431425.1 uncultured Burkholderiales bacterium | reverse complement strand
GCCGGCAGCTCGTGCTGCGGCTGGCCGACTCCACGCCGCGCAGCGCGCTCACCGGCACGATGCCCCCGTCGCGCATTTTTGCACGGGCATCACCCGAATCCATGGGCTCGATCTCCTGCACACAATCGAGATTGACGATGTAGCTGCGGTGCACCCGCACGAAGCGGGACGGATCAAGGCGCGACTCGATGTCGCCCATGGTGGATCGCAGCGGATAGTCGCGCTGCCGCACCCGCAGGTTGACGTAGTTGCCCATCGCCTGCAGCCATTCCACCTCAGCCGCGGGCAGCAGGAATTCCTTGCCGAGTTTGCGCACCAGGAAGCGCTCGGGGCGCTCGATCGATTCGACCGGCGGACCGGCGTCGGGGGCGGCCAGCAGGCTGGCTTCACCCTGCAACCGCAGCAGCAGCAGGCGGTAAAAGAACACGATCAGCAGGATGGTGGTGTAGGAGCGCGCGTCTTTGAGGTATTCGTAGAACAGCTCGCGCGGCCATTCGCCAAAGTGATACTCACCGCCCATGGCCTGGTAAATCAGCTTGCGTAACGCCACCATGGTGGCCACGTGGATGAGGCAGTAGGCGAATGATGCCGCGAGATGCCAGGGCCAGTGCCGCCGCCAGGTGGTGAATTGCAGTGGAAACCGCCGCTCCACGGCGATCACCGCCGGTACCAGGGCAAGGATGACGAGGTGGCTGGTCCATTCCCATACTGCCGGTTCCCAAGCGGCAAAACCCAGATTCACCCGGCGAATGTCCATCCACACCACAACGCTGTTGACGGCGGCCTGCACACAGAACAGGGCAATCCAGAACCCGGGCTCAACGATGCGCCGCCAGGGTCGGTAGCGGGCCAGCCAGTCGTGTGCCTCCGAGGGCGGCATGCGAGCCGGAACAGGCGGGACCGCGTTTGCGGATGTGGCGGGAAGCTGTGAGTCAGACATGGCCGGATTCTATCGCTCTGGTGATGCGGCACCGACCAATCCGTCACTGCCGTCCACCGCTTGTCACTAACTGCCATCAAATCATCACTTTGCGGTGGCGGGCCGCTAGCAGGCTGAATACGCTGGCGACAATTTCAACTTCCGGGAATCCCCGACATGAATCGCCGCCACGACATCGACGCCCTGCGCGCCATCGCCTTTTCGTTGCTGATTCTGTACCACCTGGCGATGTTGTATGTGACCGACTGGGGCTGGCACCTGAAAAGCAATTATCTGTCCGAGACCCTGCAGATCCCCATGCTGTTCGTGAATCGCTGGCGCATGGACCTCATCTTCCTGATTTCGGGACTTTCGACGGCATTCATGCTCGGCAAGTCGGGAGCGGGGGCGTTTCTGTCACAGCGCTCATCACGCCTGCTGATTCCCCTGCTGTTTGGCATTGCCGTGGTGGTGCCGCTGCAGCCGTACTGCCAGGGAGTGGCCAATGGCCTGGTCGAACCGGGTTTCTGGCAGTTTCTCGGTCGCTACTACACTGGCTACGAATGGCCGGCGAAGGCGTTCGACGGGTGGGAATACGGGTTCACGTGGAATCACCTCTGGTATCTCGCCTATCTGTGGTCCTACACCACCCTGCTGGTTGCGCTGAAGCCGGTGCTGGAGACAGCGGCGGGCCGCCGTATGCGCGATGGCTTTCTGCAGTTGCGCGGTTGGCGCCTTCTGGTGTGGCCCTTCGCGCCGTTGCTGGTATTCACGGTGACGCTGCAGCCGCATTTCCCCGATACCCATGCACTGTTCAACGACTGGTATGCGCATGCGATCTATTTCACGATGTTTTTGTACGGTTACTGGCTGGGCACCAATGCCCCCGTATGGACGGAACTGGGCCGCTTGCGCAAGCATGCGCTGGCCATGGCGCTACTGGCCTACCTGTTGTACATGACGGCCCGCGCCTTCAGCAGCGACGACACTTCACCGCCACTGCTGCTGTCCATCTGGCTTGCGCGCAACCTGTATGTCTGGACCGCACTGTGCGCAATCCTCGGCTTTGCCTGCACGCACCTCAACAAACCCTATCGCTGGCTGCCGTGGGCAACTGAATCGGTGTTCCCGTGGTACATCCTGCACCAGAGCCTGATCGTGTTGCTGGCCTACTGGCTGGTCCCGCTCAAAATCGGGCCGGTGCTGGAGCCGCTGCTGGTAGGCGGCGGGACGGTGCTGGGTTGCTGGGCGCTGACGTCAGGGTTGATCGCGCGCGTCGACTGGCTGCGGCCGTTGTTCGGGTTGAAGCGGCAAGGCACCAAACCCGTGGCCGCTCTTTTCCAATTTCAGAAAAGCTAGTCTTCCAATTTCCCTCTCCCCGCCCGGGGAGAAGGCAGGGTGAAGGAGAGCATGGGCTGACGCTCAGCGCGTCTGGTGCCCAAACCTTCGCTGCGCGTATATCCCGAGCCCGGTGGCCACGCTGGAAAACCGGTCGCCGGTCACACGTTGCGCATTCGGAAAGCGCGCGGCGATTTCACCGGTGAGAAACTGCAGGCCGGTGGAGCCGCCGGTGAAATACACCGCACCAATGGTGCTGCGATCCACCCCTGCTTGCCGCAGCGTTTCTTCTGCCGTATCGACGATGCGCTGAACGCGATCGCGCAAAGCTTCGGCCTGGGCTGCCTCGGCAAACTGCACGGCCAGCGCCTCCTCCACCTGCGAAAGATCGATTCGCGCGGCACCGGTCATGGCCACATCGATCTTGGCCTGCTCGGCCAGCGCGGCGAGGTGATGGCCAAGTCGGCGTGTGACCACGTGCATGAGCCGCCGGTAACGCACCAGGTCGCCGTACATGCTCACCATCTCGCGCAGTTCGATCACGCGGTTGTGGCTGTAGACGGTGTTGATGAGGTGCCAGGTCGCGAGATCGAAATACACCTTTCCCGGCACACGCCGTGCGGCAGCCGGGGTGTCCGCAGGGCCGAGCGAGCCGAAGCCCAGTTCCGGCATGATGGCGGCCAGATTCACCGACTGGTCAAAGTCTGTGCCGGCCACATGGATGCCGTGGTTGGCGAGGATGTCGCCCTGCCGGTCCAGCAGGCCGTGGCGGGCTGGGCCCACGCGCACGAGTGAGAAGTCCGAGGTGCCGCCGCCGATATCGGCCACCAGCACGATGCGCTCGTCATTGATGGTTGATTCGTAATCCAGCGAGGCAGCGATGGGCTCGAACTGGAACGCGACCTCGTCGAAGCCGGCAAACCGTGCGGCGCTTTCCAGCGAGGCCTGCGCGCGCGCGTCGCGTTCATCGTTGCCGTCCACAAACCACACCGGGCGGCCGATGATGGCGCGTGTCAGCGGCTTGCCGTGCCGTTCTTCAGCTTTACGTTTGAGATGCTTGAGATAGCCCACCACCACATCGAGGTAGCGGATGCTGATGCCGTGGCCGATCTCGGTGGTCTGCTCCATCAGGTCCGAGCCGAGGATGCTCTTGATGGAGCGCATCAGGCGGCCGTCGTAGCCGTCCACATAGGCCGCTACCGCCTCGCGCCCGAAGCAGCGCGTTTCGTCTTCCACGTTGTAGAACACAGCGGTGGGCATGGTGCGATAGCCCGGTTCGAGTTCGACCAATTGCATACCTGCGCCCTGTGGAATGGCGATGGCGGAATTGGAAGTGCCGAAGTCGATGGCGCAGAAATTCTGGCGGGGCGTGGACATGGGGGAGGGCGGGTGCGGCGAGGGGAGGCGGATTATAGGGGAGATTGTCCTTGCCAGCAAAATGGCGCGAAGAACAAGCATTGGCGCGCCGTTTCAGGCATTTTTGGCCTGGGAGGCGCGCCGGTGCTGGGGTTTGTGCGAGACGATACCCGCCCGAGTTTTGAGTCGGAGTATGGGGGATTGGAAATCGTGGCTTACCCTAGTATCGCCGGGCAGGTTCAATTTGACGGGGGGTTGTTCAATTTTGACCTGCCACAGAAAGCCGTGCTCCACGCGCAACTCTTCCCTCTTTTCTAAAGAGGGTGAGGCGGGGAATTCGTGAAGCATGCTTCACGCCCGGCGAACGGCATTCCGATGCAGCGGAATGCGCGCCCTGCAGGGGTGAGGGAGATTTTCGGTGGTTACCATGGCGTAACCGCTCAAAATCCCTCTCAATCTCCCTTTAGAAAAGGGAGAAGTGTCTAGCTGAGAGCACGACCAAGTCTGCGCCTGCGAATGACAACGAAGCCTGGGCAAAACTTGCATGGAGACGACTGCCTAATGGCTATCTCCAAAAGAAGACCGCCCCGCACCTTCCGGTGCGGGGCGGTTCAATGAAACAGATGACGCCGCTTAGCCGCGCAAGTTCTTGTTGAAGAACTCCACCGTCAGCTTCCAGGCCAACTCCGCCGCCGCCTTGTCAAAGCGCGGGGTGGTGTCATTCAGGAAGCCGTGCTGCGTGCCCGGATACATGTGCATTTCGTATTTCACGCCGGCCGCTTTCAGGGCGGTCTCGTAAGCCGGCCAGCCGGCGTTGATGCGCTCGTCCTTTTCAGCGTACTGGATCATCAGCGGTGCCTTGATCTTTGCAGCGTCTTCGGCCTTGGGCTGACCGCCGTAGAAGGGCACGGCCGCACCAAGGTCCGGGATCTGCGTGGCCAGCATGTTGGCGATACTGCCGCCGTAGCAAAAGCCGACCGTGCCAACCTTGCCGGTGCATTGCGGCAGCGCCTTCACAAACTTGGCGGCGGCGATGAAATCGTTGCGGCTCTTGGCCTGTTCCAGTTTGGGGAACAGTTCGCGCGCCTTGTCCTCGTCGCCCGGATAGCCACCCAGCGGTGCCAGGGCGTCGGGTGCGAAGGCGATGAAGCCTTCCAGTGCCAGGCGGCGTGCTACGTCCTCGGTATGCGGATTGAGGCCGCGGTTCTCGTGCACCACCACCACGCCGGGCAGTTTGCCGGTCAACTTGGCCGGCATCACCAGATAGCCCTTCATGTTGCCGTAGCCATCGGGCGAGACGTATTCGGCGTATCTGGCCACCAGCCGGGCATCGTCGGGCTTGATCTGCTGGGCCTCGGCGAATTTCGGGTTGAGCATTTCCAGCAGGGCCGTGGCCGAGACGCCGGCCGCGGTATAGCGGGCCGCATCGTTGAGGAAGCTGCGGCGGTCGATGATGCCGTGCACGTACTTGTCGAACAGCTTCATCACTTCGGGATGGAAATCGTTGGCGGTATGGCGGGGCATGTCGGGCTCCTCGAATCAAGCTTGTGGTTGGAAAGGGCGGTGGTGCGTGGGCCGGGTTGTGTCCGGCGTGCTGCAGTTTGGGTTAACGTCACCGGCTGGACAAGTATGGAAAGATTTCCCGCAGCGGGAAAGGTTCCGGCCGGCCCTCCGCAGTTACGGCCCGCCCTCGCAGGCGGATGCATGGCCGGTGCTAGAGTGATGCCATCCCCGCCGACCGCTTGCCCATGACCGCCCGATACCGTATCCATCCCGACATTTCCGTGGCCGAAACCCTGCCCGGCGCGTTTTATCACGACCCCGCCGTGCATGCGCGCATGGCGGGTGCCGTGTTTGCGCGTTCCTGGCAGTGGCTGGGAACTGCGGACGATGTGGCGGCCCCAGGCACGCTCTCGCCACGCGACCTGCTGCCGGGCCTGCTCGATGAGCCGTTGCTGTTGGCGCGTGACGGCGGCGGCACGCTGCGCTGCCTGTCGAACGTGTGTACCCATCGTGGCAACCTGCTGGTGCGGGCGGCATGCCAGGCCGAACAAATCCGTTGCGGCTATCACTCGCGTCGCTTTGATCTTTCCGGGCGCATGACCTTCATGCCGGAGTTCAAGGAAGCGAAGAATTTCCCCTGCCCGCAGGATGATCTCGCGCAGATTCCGCATGCCATCTGGCAGGGGCACGCCTTTGCGTCGCTGCAACCCGCGGTTCCATTCGAAGCCGTCATGGGTGAGGTGCTGGCACGCCTGCCGGTGATGCCTATTGAAGGGTTCCGCGCCGCGCCCGCGCGCAGCCGCGAGTTCGACATCAAGGCCAACTGGGCCTTGTACGTTGAGAACTATTTGGAAGGCTTTCACATCCCCTTTGTACATGCCGGCCTCAACCAGGTGGTGGACTATGGCAGTTACACCACCGAGCTGTATCGATACGCCAACCTGCAACTGGCGCTGGCGCGCGACGGCGAGGCGGCCTTCGAGCAGCCGGCGGCCCACGACGCGGGCAAGCGCATCGCCGCCTACTACTGGTGGATCTTCCCCAACCTCATGCTCAATTTCTATCCCTGGGGTCTGTCGCTGAACCTGGTGCAACCGCAGGGCATCGACCGGACGCGGGTGCTGTTTCGCAGCTATGTGTGGGATGAATCGAAACTCGATGCCGGTGCCGGATCGGGGCTGGATCAGGTGGAGATGGAAGACGAGGCGGTGGTCGAAGCCGTGCAGCGCGGCACCAAGGCCATGTCGTACCGGCGCGGCCGATACTCGCCGGCGCGCGAGCAGGGCACACACCACTTTCATCGGCTGCTGTGCGAGTTTCTGGATGGGGCTCCCACCGGGATTTCGCCCGGCGCGATGATGGACGACGCCGAGCGCTAGTCCCGGCGCCCGGTAGCACACCGTCGCCATCCGGCGACAACTGGCGTGGAAGTTTTTTTCGCATTGTGCGGCAACTCACAGAAGGGAACCATCCGATGTGAGAAGGTCATACCTTCATGGTTCCGTGCGAAGGGCGCGGGCCACCACGCACCGGAATCGCCGTGAATGCCACCACCCCAAACCTGCAAGCCTCGCTCGATGAACTGATCGGCCTCGCCCATGAAGCCGAATGGGTGTATTCGAATGCCGGGCAGGACGGTGGCGATGCAACCCTGGTGGCGTTCGCGATGAAGCGGGCCGCGCAATGTGCACGGCGCGCAGATGATCTCGCCAGCATCGCGGTCCTCTACGGCCGCTCCCCCGAGCGCACCGAATCGATGTTGAGCGTGGCCCATCGCACCTGGACCCAGCTGCGCAGCGCGGTCGGCGCGCGCGATGACCTGCAACTGCTGGACGATTGCGAACGGGTGGAGGACGAAACGCTGCGGGCCTATACGCGGCTGTTGCGGCGGCCTCTGCCGGCCAGCCTGCGTATCGCCCTGCAGGAAGAGTTCAACAAGTCAAAGGTGTTTCGCGAAGAGCTGCGCACGCTGGGCGATGCGGTGTTTGCGCACCGCACCGGCCGTACCCGCGTGGCCTGACGCAAACTTTCCAGCCGCTAGTCCGCCGCCTGTGCCCACTGGCGCGTTGCCGGCGCCGGCGCAACACTGTCTTTGACCGCCGGGCCGCCCAGGGCATCCACCAGGTCATCGAGCATCTGCCGCAGCTCGCCGGTCATCAGCGTGAAATCGGCTTCGAAGCGCTCTTCCTCGTCCTGCGACGAGCTTTCCGCCGGGCTGTCGTCATTTTCCTTGATGACATCCACCGGTGCCACGCGCTTGATCACCAGTGCCTCGGTGAACACAAACGACACGCGGTTCATCCAGGTCATGCCAAGCCGTGTGCACTGCTTGCCGCCTTCGATGTGGCGGCGCACGTCGAGCGGGTCAAGCGCGTGCCGCACAAAGCGCACGGTGGCCTTTTCCTCGGCGGGCATCTGCAGCTCGGCATCGTCGTCGATGGAAAACCCACGCGGCGCCTGGTCGGCAGCCAGCACGCCGGTCATGGCGGTGCCCGGTGCCTGTGCGGTATTGAGTCGCTCGGCCACGAAGTCGTCGATGCACTTGTTCAGCGAAATCATGACTTCATCGGCCTTGGCGGGCGAGCCGGCATCGATCACCAGCCAGCCGTTGGCCGGATCAATCCATACGCGGGTGTCGCGGCGCACATTGAAGGCGCGCGGCAGCAGTTCGTCGATGGCCTGCTCCTTGATGTCGCGCATCTGCTTGCGGCCGGGCTTGTAGCCCTGCGCTTCCTCGGCTTCCTGGGCCTTGATCTTGGTGACCTCCTTGATCACCGAGGCCGGCAGCAGCTTCTTTTCGGTGCCCAGCGACAGCAGGTACTGGCCGTGGATGGTCCTGACCAGCGGGCCATGCTCGCGCGGGGGCGCCCAGCCGGCGGCCTGCAGCTCAAAGCCGGAAGGCGAGCGGAACAGCTGGCGGGAAAGTTGTTGTTCGAGCTCCGCCGCGGTGATTTTCCACGGCGCGGGAAAGCGATAGACCTGCAGATTTTTGAACCACATGAACGCCACCGGCAAAAAGGGGCGTAGTTTAACCGAAGCATCTTGTGGCGGCGCCAGCCGCAGCGTCTTAAAGCGGCAAGTTAAAGAAATTCCCGCAAATTGCCGAAAAACGGTTGTTAATGAATGGCTGATTTGCTGCTTCGCCCATGCGGCGGGCGCGTGAAGCAACGTTCGTGTTTTCGTACGCGAAATGAATTGTTAAAAATGTTCCCGGCCCCTACGACAAGACGGCGCATGCGGGTAAAGTGTCGTCATGTCAATCGGGTGACAATGGCGAATTAGCAAAGGCGGTGATCGCGTTGCTGATGGATGCAACCGGACGCAGTGTGGTGCAAATGAATTTGCGTTGGACTTCGGTCTTTGGGTGCGTTAATGCCGTCCCGAACGTCACGC
>CAYSKY010000090.1:0-9673 GCA_964431425.1 uncultured Burkholderiales bacterium | reverse complement strand
GCTGCGCTGGACTGAAGAACAGTGTTCCCAAACCTTGCCCCGCAGTTGGCCCCGCCGCTGGCGCGACGGTATTTGTGCTTGCCGCCCCACCAGCTTCCGCCAGGCTTTGGAGCGAGGCCGAGATCGCGATCAGCAGCAACCACTTCGAACGATTCGTACTCATTATTTCTTATTCCCAGCCTGACTGGCTGACCCCGGCCGGCTTCCAGGATTCCCGACTTCGTCCTTGGGTGAGAGCGTCACCCATTCCATGGTGCAGTCAGCCTCAACAGCGGCACCCAGCAGCGGGTCTGCGGCTTCAGGCGAGGAGGCAGCTTGTGGGTCCGCCCCGGCGGTCGGTGCAACCGGTGCCGCAGCGGCCGCTTGAGCGGCCTGCCGTCGCTGTTCAAAGTCCGCAGTCCGTTTGATGGTGCATTTGTCGATGGGGAAGAAGCCCCGCTGGATGCGCGCGAACTCCTCCAAAAACTGCAGCAACTCACCGTCATGGTAGGCGTGTACCTTGAGGCGAAGGCGGCTTGCGCGCACGTCGGCCGCCGCGTAGCTGGCGCCGGTCACCTTGAGGGCGCGCTGGGGGAATAAATCGTATTCGAGCGACACCAGCCGGTGACGCTTTTTCAGCACATTCATGGCCTCGATCAGATCGAGCCGCTGCTCGGGCATAAACGCTCCGCGGTCCATCAATGACTTGTAGGTGACTTCGGAGCCCCGTAAGTCATCGCGCTCCCGCTTGATCGTCTCAAGCCGGTTGCGCATATCCTGCAACGCCCGTTGCGATTGCACTTCATCTTTCTTTTCAACCTGCCAGTACCAATAGCTGCCCCCGCCGATAAATCCGGCCACCACCAGACCTGCCACGAAGACGGCGCTGGCGAAGCGGATGCCGCGCGGGCGTGGCAGGCTTGCTGCACTGTTCATGGTTGCACCTTGCTGCGAACGACGCGAAGCACAAATCTGGCTTCGCCGCCATCACCGGAAGCATTGGAAGCGCGCAGAATGGCGCCGGGCTTGATATCGATGGGCATTTCCAAAACGGCTGCGGTTATGTTGGGCGTCGCGTTGAGGCGCGCAAGCAGGCGCTCGACCACCGCCAGGGCGCCGCGGTAATCCCCGGCAAACCTGGAGATGCTCCCTTCTATGATCGCAACTTCGTATTTGCTGCCCGGCAGCGGCGGATTCTCTTCGACGGGCCCCGCCGTGGCGTTCGCCGCTGGCGCAGAAGGTGAACCGGGTGCCGTCTTTTGTTCAGAACGCACCGCCAGCGCTTGGGTGCTGTTCATGGATGTGAAAGCCGGCGTGTGCGCCACATCCGTGCTGGGGGCCCAGATCACCTGCCAGAGTTTCAGTTCGGGGAAATCCGACCATACACCGGACAATTCACGCAGCAAAGGGCCAGGGTTGGGCGCAGCGGGCCGGATTTGTGCGTTGTAAAAAGCACTGGCATCGCGAACCGAGTCTGTTGCGGTCGTCAAACCGCGCATGGAATCCGCGATCACCTGGAACTCCGCCTGCAAACCCTTGGCAATGACGTTTCGCTTGTCGATTTCAGTGCTGACGTTGTTCGCCTGGTAGAAATTGAATGCCGTTGCGCCAATGCCGATGGTCAGGGCCGCTGCGGTCAATCCATAAAGGGCGAAGCGCGCCCGCCTCAAGCCGGCGGCGCGAGTCTGTTCCTTCGTGGCAAATTGGTTTTCCTGCTTCGACCTTGCGTAAACATGCACCAGCACTTCTTCTGCATGCGACGACACCGGCGCGGGCTTGAGCTTCAGCTTGGCGGCGACTTCCTCGATATCAAGAAAGCGGTACTTGAAGAGCGGGTAGTTGCGTATGGCATCGGCGATCATCTGCCGGTCGCGCGCGTGAACCACGATGCACACTTCGAGCGTGTCATCTCCAGCAAAGTTGCGCAGACTGTCGAGGTACTGCCACGTTCGGCTTGCCTCGGCCGCAATCAGCGTACCGACCGATTGACCCTCGTCATAAATGATCGGCGTCAGGCGGCTGAACCGCACCTGCTTGTTACGAAAGTAGGTCTGACGCAAGCCGAAGTCCGGCACGATCGTAACCAGCAGGGTATGCGGGAAAAATACACCGAGCTCGTCGAGCAGCGCGCCGGAAAGCACGGCGGATGAATAAATCCCTTCCAGCGGCACCTCTGCAGCGGCCACTGCCGCAACCCAGGTGTCCAATACCTCCGCGTTGGTAACTGCGTGATAAAGCACACGGTCGTCCCGGCGTCCGTCTTCTTCACGCCCCTGTACGATGGCATGCCGGTAGGTGCTGGCCCGGTACAACTGTGCCAGCCGGCGCCCGAGGACCGCATCGCGATCTGCCCCCCGCAGATGCGGAACGGTGTCAATGCGGAAATCTTCCTCGATCAGATCCGCGATCAAGAATGTCGGGACGTCACGGTGCCGGGCGATGTAAGCCTGGAAAGCCGCCGAGTCGGCATCCGTCGGCCGGAACACATCGCGACCAATGATGGCGCCGCCGCTCCAGACCAGGGCGACCAGCTTGTCATTGGTGAGATAGAGGAAGTGTTTTGCCATGGTTGGAAGCGGTCTTACATCTTGATCTTGGCGATCACGTCATACATCGGGCTGAACACGGTCACCAGAATGCCGATGAGAATGCCGCCCAGCACCACAGTGAGCAATGGCTGGATCATTTCCTGCAGCTTGCCCATTTGCTCCTTGACATCGCGGTTGTAGAAATAACTGACGTTGAGCAGCGCCGTATCGAGCCCTCCGGTGGTCTCGCCCACTTTCAGCATGCGCAGCACCAGCGGCGGAAACAACCGCACGTTCTGGAACGCCTGCGTGATGCCGGTGCCCTCATTGATTTCCCGGCCGACCCGCTGCAGGCCCTCTTCGATCACCCGGTTGCCGACAATTTTTTCCGAGATCTGGATACAGTCGAGCACACCGAGGCCGGACTGATACATAAGCGCAAAGTAGGTCGAAAAGCGTGCCAGGATGATCTTGTTCAGCAGCGGCCCCATGATGGGCAGCTTCAGGATGAGGCTGTCGATCCGGTACTTGGCTTCATCGCTCGATTTGGCGATTACCAACAGCGAAACCACCAGTACAACCGGCACACCAAGGAACAGATACCAGTACTGCTTCATCACCGCGGAGATTGCGATCAGCGCCAGAGTCGCCTTTGGCGGATTGGGGGTGAGCGTCTTCATGGTGATGGCCAGTTGAGGCACGAGAAATATCATCAGCGCGAACACCACCAGCACAATCACGGTGCCGGCAAACGCCGGATACATCATGGCTTTCTTGACCTGGGCGGAAAGTTCGTCCTGCCACTTGAGGTTCTCGGTCAGCTTCGACAAAACCTCGGGCAACTGCCCCGTCTGCTCGCCGGTGCGTATCAACGCGACAAACACCTGGTCAAACGCCTGAGGATGTTCGGCCATCGCATCTGACAGCTTGAGACCTCCCTCCACATCCTCCAGCACGCTGGCGACGATGGCCTTGAATCCTTCATTCTCAACCGTGTCGCGCAGGTCCGTGAGCGCATCGATAATCGGGACCCCTGCGCGCATGAGTTGATCCATGTGGAAACAGAATGTGATCAGTTCCTTGCGCGTCACCCGTCGCTTGCGCATCAAGGTGGACTTCTTGATGGTCTCGAACGTGACCAGATCGAGGCCGAGGCGCTTCAGGCGCATCTCGAGATCGACCGGATTGATGGCGTCCGTGCTGCCGCTCAGCATGCGACCGGTGTCGTCGATAGCGCGATAGGAATACGAAGCCATTGCCTTCAGGCCACCCTGTCGGTCAGGTCAACGATTCGCGAAATCTCATCCAGGCTGGTGTGCCCCGCGAGTACTCGCGCCACGGCGTCCTCTGCAAGAGTTCGAAAGCCGGTCTTGCGTGCAGCTTCGCGAATTTCCCGCCCGGTAGCGCGGCGCGCGATGAGCTCGTCGATTTCGCCGTCCATGCGGAACAGTTCCATGATCGCCATGCGCCCGCGATAGCCGGTGTTGTCGCAATGCTCGCAACCCACTGGCCGGAAAATCTGTCCCTTCCAATCCTGCTCCACGCCCAGAACTCTCAGCGTAAGCTCATCGTCGGGCCGGAACGGGTCGCGACACTTCGTGCAAAGGCGCCTCACCAACCGCTGCGCGACCACGCCAATGATGTTGCCGGACATGATGTCGGGCAGCACACCAAGGTCTTGCAATCGCGGAATCGCACCGATCGCGGAATTGGTGTGCAGCGTTGAATACACCTGATGGCCGGTCATCGCTGCCCGGAAGGCCATTTCGGCTGTTTCCTGGTCGCGGATTTCGCCGACCAGAATGACATCGGGATCCTGGCGCATCATGGAGCGGATGCCGCTCGCGAAGTCGAGCTTCGCGACCTCGTTGACGGATGTCTGGCGGATCATGGTCATCGGATATTCGACCGGATCCTCCAGCGTCATGATGTTCACCCCTTCGGTGTTCACATGATTCAGGATGGAGTAGAGGGTGGTGGTCTTACCCGAACCGGTCGGCCCGGTAACCAGGATGATGCCCTCCGGGCGCGCCATCATCAGGCGCAGCATTTTGAGCTCATCCTCGCGAAGGCCCAGATCTTCCAGCGGCACAATGCCTTTCTGCCGGTCCAGAATCCGCAGCACCACGTTTTCACCATGTGTGGTGGGCTGCGCCGACACCCGGAAGTCGATGGAGCGGCCGGAAAGGCTCAAAGAAATTCGGCCATCCTGTGGTGCACGCGTCTCGGCGATGTTCATTCCGCTGATAACCTTCAGCCGCACCACCATTGCCGACCAGTAATTCTTGTGCAGCGAGCGGATTTGCCTCAAAACGCCATCAATGCGGTAGCGGATGCGCAAAAATCCTTGTTCAGGTTCAAAGTGAATGTCGGACGCCCCGCGCTTGACGGCATCGTTCAACAACGCATCCACAAGCCGCACCACCGGCTGGCTGTACTCGTCGAACTCCGCTGCCATTGACTGGTAGTCGATTTCGCCGGTTTCAATTTCATTCAGGATGCCATCGATCGAGAGTTCAAACCCGTAGTGCTGTTCAATACCAATCGAGATATCGGATTCTCGGGCAAGCACCTGCTCGATACGGATATCGTCCTTGATCAGCGCACGAATCTGGTCGAGCGCGACCACGTTGGCCGGATCCGCCACCGCCAGCAGCAGTTTTCTGGCCTGACGGTCGTAGTCCACAGGCAGCACATGGTAGCGTCGGGCAATTTCCTTGGGAACCAATGCGAGCGCATTGTGATCGATGATGGTGTTGGAGAGGTCGATGGCGACCTGACCGAGGCTTTCCGAAAGTGTGTCGCGGATCGTCGCCTCGGTAACGAAACCCAGCCCTACCAGAATCTTACCGAGGGGTGTTTTGAACTTGCGCTGTTCGGTCAGCGCAATATTCAGCTGATCCTGCGAAATCACGCCGCGTGTGAGCAAGGTCTGCCCCAGCGGAAGCTGTGAAATCGGCGAGGTCATTTGGTTCATGTCGGAAGGGCTGTGATTTCAGGTGGGGGGCGGACCGATCCGCCGGAAGATTGTACCAATGGCTCTTCAGGGAGCTTTGTCAGAACCGGTCAATTCCTGCACCCGCTTGGCAACCGCCGCAGTATCAAACTGGCCTCTGGAGCGCGGCTGCAACTCCAACGCCTTTGCGTAATATTCGCGAGCAAGCCGCGCTTGGCCGAGGTGGTCGAGACTAACCGCCAGGTTGTAGGCGTGATCGGCCACATCCGCATGCAACCGGTAGGCTTCAAAATAGGCTTGCTGTGCTTCCACCCATCGATTCTGTGAAGCGAGGAGATTCCCCAGCGAAAAATGCAGGCTGGATGCCGCCGGGTTCTGGCCGAGCATGGTCCTCAGCTGTATCTCCCGGTTTGAGACGGAGGCATTGACGGAAATGGCCAGCACCCCGGCCATGGCAATTTCATTTCTCGGGTCGATGGCGAGCGCATCACGATAGTGGCGGTTTGCCAGTGCCCTGTCCCCGGTTCGAGCACCCACCGTCGCCAAACCCAGGTGTGCATCAAGCGACAACGGATCCGCCTGGACCCTTCGCAGGTATAACGCCCGGGCACTCGCAAAATCGCCATTGCGCAAGGCGTCGTAAGCCATCGTGAGGTCGGGATGCACGGCATCAGGCTGGATGGTACGCGCCAGCTTCAGCGAAACCGGCGGCTCGGCTGCCAGCGGCGCTTCCTTGATGCGCTTCGCGTAGGCCTCGCGCTCGGACAGGGGGCGGGCCGGCAAGTTGGTGGTGGCGGTCACAACAACGGTCGGCGCTGTTTCCTTGAGTTCCGGTGGCAGGAGAGGGGGCAGGGGGTTGTCCTGGGGTGCAACAACGGCGGCTGGTTCAGCCGGCTTGCCGGGCGGAACCTGGCCAGTCGCGGCAGGCATGGGGGCCAGCGTAGCGGGCACCACCGGCGCAGATGACCGCACCGACATCGGTGAAGCCGGGCGCGTCAGCTTGCTGATCTCTGTCCACACATACCATGCGCCGGCACCCAGCAGAACAATCAAACCGGCGAGCGCGGGCAGCAGCCATGGCTTGGACGAGGCGGCCGCCATCACTCCGGGACGCTGCTTGGCGGCGAATACGGTCCGGGCAGCCTCCGGGGACGACTTCTCCTGTTTGGAAGCACTTATCGAAGGCGGGGTAACTTGTTCTGCAATCTGATCCGGCAGCGACGGCGCGACCTGCGCGGGCCGCACCTCTTCAAGCTACAGTGCCAGCGGCTGCCGGGAAGGCCTTGATGCGCGCGCGCCAGATGCCGGCGGGGCCGGTGCAGCAGCTGGCGCGAGCATCTCTTCGAGCGCCCTTGTATGCGATTCGGCAAGCAGTTCCGCGTCGGTTCGTTCCTGTGGCGCATCGGAAGGAACACCATCCAACGGCTCAACCCGATCGCTGGACAGCTTGGCGCGTTTCGCCTCCTCGGCACGTTTAAGCGCATCGAGGAGCAGGCTCATGGCGCTTTCCTTGGCTCCCTTTCAGCCCCGGCCGTATTGGGTTGCGGCGCGGTCAGGGTTGCGGGATCCAGCGATGGCGAGGGGTCCTTGAAAAACTGCGAATCGGGGAGAAATTTCTTGTAGTCTGAAAGATCGGATTCAACGCTGGCCTCGCGGATCACGACAGCCCGGATGAATACAACCAGTTCGCTTTTGGTACCCGAGTCATTGCGATAGCTCACCGCGTCGCCAAAGATGGGCACTCGGGACAATATGGGCAGCCCGTCGCGGCTGGTTTTGAAGCTGTCCTGCATCAACCCACCAAGTACAGCTGTCTGCCCACTCGCCACCCGCATCATTGCCTCAAATTCCCGCGTTTGAATCTGTGGCACCTGGTTGACAACCTTGGCGTTTGCCAGATCGGGATTGGGGTCGTTCTTGAAGCCGGTGATTCGCGTAACACTGGGGCGGATGCTGAGGTTGATGATGTCGTTCTCACTGATTTGCGGAGTGACCGACATGATGAAGCCTTCCGGCACAATCTGCGGAGTCGTATTGTAGGAAACCAGTGCCGGCTGCCCGAGCACCGCCGACTGGGTGACCGTGGACTGGACCGTGAAATAGACCGTATTTTCCACCACCCGCATCACGGCCGTCTGGTTGTTCAGGGTCATGATCTTGGGACTGGAAAGAACGCGTGTGTTTCCAAACGAATTGAGCAGCTTGATTGTGCTGCTCACGTCGCCGCCTGAGGCCGCGTTCGGATTACGGTAAGAAATCGAGAAGGGCGTGGAATTGCTTCCGGAGGGTGGCAGCACGCCAGCCGTAAAATTCTGCTTGATCGTGTAGCCCAGCCCCTGAAGACCGAGCGCCGACCAATCGACACCAGACTGATAGGCGTCATTCAACAGAACTTCGACAACCGTCGCTTCAATCAGCACCTGACGGCGTGAAGCCCCGCTGATCTGTTCGACAAACTCGCCGACTTTTTCATGTTGGCGGGACGTGGCCCGAATTGCGATCGTGCCTGTTTCAGGGTTGACAATAACGGAGGCGGCTTCGCGAAATGTCAGCGTTTGCGAAACCGATTCCTGAAGCGCTTGGGACTCTGTCACACCTGGGCCGGTCGCGGCAGCGTTGCTCGTTTGGGTTGTACTCGCTGTCGTTCGCCGTTGGGCGGCCGGCGCGGGCGCACGGTTGGTCGCGGACGCGCCCTGGCTGCGGTTTTGCACGACCGTTTCAGAGCTGCCTTCCGGCAGGAGCTTGTCGGTCTCGCGTAGAAGGTCCTTAATATTCCGCTCAAGCGTCTCCCAAAACTTGTTCTTGCTGGTGTTCTCCAGCTTTACCGTCGAACTGTTCTGTCCTGCCGATGTAGTCGACGCGCCCCCAGCACTGGTGGTAGTCGGTCCCACAACCTGGGTTTGTACGCCGATCGAACTCGTCGAATCACGCTGCATATTCACGTAGTCAAGCTTGTAAAGCTTCAGGTAGGGCGAGTCCGGGCGGACGACAATATTCGGCCCATCCACTTCCCAGCGCATGTCCACCTGCTTGGCAACGCGGGTCAGGATCTGTTTGAGCGTCTGGTCAATCGCATTGAGGGTCACCCTGCCTTCAATTCCGGGGTGTACATCGACATTAACCTTGGTGTCGCGGCTGACTGCAAACAGGAGTTCTTGTACCGGGACATCCTTGACCGTTACCGAGTATTTGACTTCTTCAACCCGGGGGCGCGGCGGCGGGGGCAGCGGAACCTGTTGGACGGGCATTGGAAGTGCTGAAGACCCGTTTCCGGCCGGAGCGGGCGCCGCATCCGGCCGCGCCATATGTCCTTCAGTGCGTGCGACTGGTTGCGTGCCGCAACCTTGAATCAGCGCCAACATCAGGCTGGTGACCGCCACCAGCACACGCCCGCTTCCAGCCTGCAATTGAAGCGCGCGAGCGGGACGAGAAATTGAATTGGATTGAGGCCGCATGGATGTGGTGATCTTTGTTTTCGTGGTCCTGGCTGCGCGCGTATTTCTTCAGACCTGCAGCATAGAGAACAGGTCGACAATGCTCCCAACTTCGTTTATAGGTGGTTTTACCAATAAAAGCAATGGGTTGGGCGGCTTTTTACAATTACCACATGAGATTCGGCGGTTTTGCCGAAGAATTTCTGCCGCCCATCAGTCATCCAAGCACCGCGCCGAAAGCCACATCAGCTACCAGGTCGATAATCATCCCGGACCGCATTGAGCGAGCGCACATACGGCCTGAACTGGGCCAGTTTCCGCGACAGCTGGGCCAGCTCCGCGCTGGCGTCAGCGCGCTCACGAAAGTTTCCGTAGACCACGCTGACCTTTGGATTCTCGGTGGTGCCCGAGGAGTAAGTCATGATGCGGTCCGGGTTCAGTTCCTTGCTGGCAACACGCAGGAAATCGGCAATCGCGCCACGTTCGCGCTCATCGGCGGTCATCAGTTGAATGGTGTACCGGCCCCCATCCAGTGCATCCAGTCGGACCCGATCGGCAGTAATGCGGGTTTCCAACCAGTCTTTGTCCGGCACCTTGCTTGGCGCCGGCTTGTTGTCCGCCGACGGGGCAGTTGCTACCGGCGCAGGGCTTGCGGCAGCCACTTGGGGCGTTTCCTGGGCGGAAAGTCCTTTCGCAGTCGTCAGTACCGGCGCGGCCGGTGATGCAGCAGGGGCGGCCTCTGCAGTCGCGGGCGCTGCGGTGGGGGGGGTGGGGGT
>CAYSKY010000089.1:0-9674 GCA_964431425.1 uncultured Burkholderiales bacterium | reverse complement strand
ATCGGTAACGGCTGGTTCGGCGGCTTCCTGCCGTTCACCGCGACGTTCCTGGCCATCTCGTACGGCAACATTTACTACGGCCTGTGGTATCCGATCATCGTTGCAAGCATGACGTTGGTGATTGGTACACTGTTCCTGCGTGAAACCAAGGATCTGCCGCTGGTTCGGGACGAATAAGTTCCGCAAGTAGGTTGTTCCCCGAAAAAGCCCGCTTCGGCGGGCTTTTTCTTTGCATGCCGCCTTCCCGGGACTACAATTGGTTTGCAATTGTCCCAACCGGTCATTCACCAAGCTGGATAACAATCCGGAGAAATCATGGCGGCGGGAGATATCTACGGCAAGACCGCAGCAGGCGCGGCGGAAGTCACCAATCGAAAATTGAAGCTGGTGCCGCGGTTAAGGACCATGTTAATTCTTGTGGACGGAGTGCAGCCCGAATTCCTGCTTCGCGAAGAAGCGGGAAAAGTGGGCGCCCCGGCCGACTTTCTCGATCAGTTGCTCGGATTGGGACTGATCGAGAAGAGCGGGCAGGTGAACGTGGCGGCGAAAGCGGCTGCTGCGGCAGCGAACGTCCCGGTAGCGGAGGTGGCTTCCGATGAGTTCTCCCGGTTCCGAGCGGCCAAAGATTTCATGAATGTGACGGTCGTGGATGCGCTCGGTCTCAAGTCTTTTTTCTTTACCCTGAAACTGGAGCGCGCCGGTACGGTTGCCGATTTGCGTGATCTGGTCGAAGCCTATGGTGTCGCGATTGAAAAGGGTGGTACGAAGGAGGAGGCGCGGGTGCTGGTGGAACGCCTCAACGCAATGCTGAAATAGAAATTCGCTGCGCGTTGCGCAGAAGCGCATCAACGTCATCCCCGATAGAATGGCGGCAATTCCGCCGCCTGTCGCATCCTCCAATTCTCCCCACCGCCCAGTGAGCATCCTGTTCAGATACCTCGCAAAAGAGATTTTCTTTGCGACACTCCTGCTGTTGTTCGGGCTTCTGGCGTTGTTCGCGCTGTTCGACCTGATCGCCGAATTGGGAAGCCTCGGCGGGGGCTACCAGTTGGGTTCGATTGTCGCCTATGTAGCCCTGCAGCAGCCCGCCCATGCCGTGGTGATCTTCCCGGTCGCGGCGCTGATGGGAACGCTGTTCGCCGTCACCCGCCTGTCGTCGCAGTCAGAATTGACCGTGATGCGGGCATCGGGGCTTTCGCTGCGCCGGCTGGCTGGATTTGCGGTCGGTATCGGGTTGCTCTTTTCTCTGCTGACTTTTCTCTTCGGCGAGTTTGTCGCGCCGGCCGCGGACGAACTCGCCAAGCGCGTGAAGATGACGGCGACGAGCGCAGTCGTGGCCAAGCAATTTCGCTCCGGATTCTGGGTTAAGGATGACCTTGCCTTCATCAACATCCAGTCTGTGACGCCCGATACGACGCTGGTGAACATGCGCGTCTATGAGTTTGACAAGAAGTACCGGCTGACGTCGCTTAGCGTGGCGGCGAAGGCGAGGTTCGACAAGCCCGCCAATCGATGGGTGATGGACCAGGTCGAGAAAACGACCTTCGAGGGCAATCGCGTCAGGATGGAGAAATTGCCCTTCGCGTATTGGAACTCCGCCATGACGCCCGAATTGCTTGCCGTATTGCGCGTCCGGCCCGAAGAAATGTCGCTTTTCAGCCTGTCGGCCTACATTGACCACCTGAGGGAGAACAAGCAAACCAGCACCCAATACGAACTGGCGTTCTGGAACAAGCTGCTGCAGCCGGTCGCGGTTGTAATCATGATGCTGATTGCTATCCCATTCGGCATCCAGTCTCATCGCGCCGGCGGCGTCGGCGCCAAGCTCCTTTTGGGCATCATGATCGGCCTGGTCTTTTACTTCCTGAACCAGATGGTGTCGCATCTGACGCTGCTCAACGACTGGTCTACATTGCTCAGTTCGACGCTGCCCCTCATGGTGTTTCTGGCGATTGCGATATTCCTGCTGGCTCGCAAGGAATACGCGGTGCGTGGTTCTCCGCTGCTGCGCTGGCTCGACTGATTACCCGGCGCTGGCCAGTCGCGTACCGGCAAGCCGGTCGTGCAGAAATTGCCTGTCGCGATCGAACCAAGCCCAGAGGACGGAGGCAATGGATGGTACAAACAGCCAGACGGTTTGTGCCGGTGGAAATCGCTGGGGAAAGAAGATCAGCGCCATTCCCGCGCAGGCGGGACCGAAAAACGCCAAAGCCAGCAGAAAGCGCAGAAATGCCCGGCCGAAATCCAGTGGAGCACCCGAGCGCGTTGTGACGCGAAATCGCCACGTTTTCATTGCGAGTGTTTGACCGCCCTTCCGCCAGAACCATGTGAAATACACTGCGGTCACGCAGAAATAATATAGCTGCATCAGTGAATGCGGGGTACCTTCGACAGTCAGGTTGCGGAAGCCGGCCAAGGGAAATGCTGCAATCAGTGCCAGGGCCAGCACCAGCAATCCTTCATAGGGCAGGGCGGCAAGACGCCTGAATATGCCGGGGGCTGGTGGCAATGCCGCCGCCGTTTGGACTGCCGTCACTTATTTGGGCTGTTCGGCAGGTGACGCGGAAGTGGCGGCTGTTGGCGGCGAGGCCTTCCTGGCACTCCACTTCTCACGGATCTGGTACTGCTTCTCTGGGGGAAGGGTGGACAGATTCTTGTATTTCTCGCGGGCCAGTTTGCGTTGCTCCGGTGTCAGCGCCGCCCATTCGCGGATCCGTTCCTGAAAGCGTTCCTGCTGTATCGGTGCTAGTTTCGGATACTGTTTCGCGGTGTCTATCAGGCGCCGCTGCTGAACTCCAGGCAGCTGACCCCAGTCTTTCTCCAACGGTTGCAGTACCTGTCTTTCAGCCGGCGCAAGCTTGGTCCAAGCCACTTGGGAGGCCTTCTTTTCAACAACCTCAGGCTTGCTTTGGGCAAAGGTTTGGCCTGCCGCGATCAAAAGTCCGGCCAGAACCAGGCGCCAGGTAATCTGCCAGACCCTCACTCGCCGGTCTCCGCCACCCAGGCAGCAAAGTCTTTGTCCAAGAAAGCGTCAATCGGCAACTCACCGGTCAACAATTTGGCATCAAGCTCACCAACATCGTCAAAACCGCTGTCCTGGGTGGTTGCGAAATAGGTCACCGCTGCGCATGCCAGAACCAGTGCCGGAACCCAGAAAAGCGGCCTGCGCAGCCAAACCGGCAGGTCGATTGCCGGACCGGATGCTGTCGCCAATCCCGCTGACACCGTCGGTTCGCGGAAAGCTTCCATGGCGCGCTCGCGGGCTACGCGCAACCGCGCAAGTTTGCCGTCATCAATCTGTGCGAGCCCCTGGTTCAGGTGCTTTGCAAATTTCTGTCCAAATTCGTGTTCGTTCATGATCTTTGCCTCAGTTTTGGCGGGTGCTGAGAACCGATTCCAAAGTAATCCCTTTGGATTTCAACAAGATAGACAAGGCGTGCACGGCGCGGGAACAGTGGGTTTTGACACTGCCTTCCGAACAACCCATCGCATCTGCCGTTTCGGCTACGTCCAATTCCTCCCAGTAACGCAACATGAATGCTTCGCGTTGACGTCCCGGAAGCTTCTGTATAGCGCCCTCAATGATCGCCAGAACCTGGGACTGTTCCAACTGATCGGCAGGGGAAACGGGGATATTGGCCGTATCGGCCGCGGCCAGCGTTTCCAGGATGTCGTGGTCGTCATCGTCTCCGCTCCCAAACGACGAAAACAGACTCGTCCAGGTTGACCTGACTTTCTGCCGCCGGAACCAGTCGCGGATTGTGTTTTGCAGAATGCGCTGGAACAGCATCGGCAGTTCTTCGGCCGGCCGGTCCGCGTATTTCTCGGCCAGCTTAAGCATACTGTCCTGGACAACGTCCAGCGCCGACTCATCCTGGCGAACGGCAAAGACGGCCTGCTTGAATGCCCGTTTTTCGACGGATGCCAAAAAATCCGACATTTCTTGTCTGGTAGCCAGGGGTTCCTCGAATCGGGTAGTAGTGGTTATTACGCGTCCGGCGCCAAAGGCCGGCAACGGAATTGCCGCGAAGTCTAGCAAGTTTCATTCGAAACAGCATTTTTGCCTCCGGAAGGCACGATAACTTGACCGGAGGCTGCCCAATCGGTAAGGTTCTCTTTTCTGCACTGCACAATCCGCCGGGCGACCCCCGGTTTTCCCTCCCCGGGATGGTTTTTGAGCGGTGAGTGGGCGCCGCACGGTGGCTGCAAAACAGTCCAGCGGCCCGGCAGCAAACCACGGGTTACCGACCGGCCGCGCAGGCGCGCGTCCTCGGTTGCGTTTCCCCTATGTAAACCTACTCATTGCAAAGATCATGAAGCTCTCGGACGCACCTGCTCAAAGCGACTCCCCCAACACGCCCCTCGCAACGGAACTGATTTCCGGTGCGGACATCGTTTGCCGTTCGCTTGCAGCCGAAGGGGTCGAGTTTGTATTCGGTTACCCTGGCGGCGCCGTTCTGGTGATCTACGACGCCATCTACAACCAGAAAGCCTTTTCGCACATTCTGGTCCGCCACGAACAGGCTGCTGTTCACGCCGCAGACGCCTACGCCCGTTCGACCGGGCGGCCAGGGGTGGCTCTCGTAACTTCCGGCCCGGGCGTCACCAATGCGGTGACGGGTATTGCCACGGCCTACATGGACTCCATTCCGATGGTGATCATCACCGGACAGGTTCCGACCTATGCCATTGGCCAGGATGCGTTCCAGGAATGCGACACGGTGGGCATTACACGGCCTTGTGTGAAGCACAATTTTCTCGTCAAGGATGTTGGCGATCTGGCTGAGACCATCAAGAAGGCTTTTTACGTGGCGACGACCGGGCGCCCCGGACCCGTGGTGGTCGACGTGCCAAAGGACGTCTCGATGGCCAAAGCGCCGTTCGCCTACCCTTCAAAGATCGAAATGCGGTCCTACCGGCCTGTTAGCAAAGGGCATACGGGGCAGATCAAAAAGGCAATGCAGATGCTGCTGGATGCCGAGCGGCCTATGATTTACGTCGGTGGCGGCGCCATTCTGGGCGATGCTTCTTCCCAGGTCACCGAACTGGTCAGGCTGTTGGGTTATCCCTGTACCAACACGTTGATGGGACTGGGTGCCTATCCGGCATCCGACCGCCAGTTTGTCGGCATGCTTGGCATGCACGGTACGGTTGAAGCCAACATGGCCATGCAAAACAGCGACGTGCTGATTGCGATCGGCGCACGATTTGATGATCGCGTGATCGGCAATCCCGGCCACTTTGCCGCGGGCAACCCAACCCGGAAAATCATTCATATCGACATCGACCCGTCGTCGATTTCCAAGCGGGTAAAAGTTGACGTCCCCATCGTCGGCAACATCAAGGACGTGTTACAGGAACTGCTTGCGCTGATCAAGGCAGCCGAGCAGAAGCCGGATTCCCAGGCCATTGCCGCCTGGTGGAAGCAGATCGAGGAGTGGCGGTCAAAGCAATGCCTGAAGTACAAGCAAAGCACCGACATTATCAAACCCCAATACGTGGTGCAAAAGCTGTGGGAGGTGACCAAAGGGGACGCGTTTATCACCTCAGATGTCGGACAGCACCAGATGTGGGCTGCGCAATACTACGGATTTGACAAGCCTCGCCGCTGGATCAATTCGGGCGGCTTGGGCACCATGGGTGTGGGTATCCCCTATGCGATGGGCGTCAAGTTCGCTCATCCGGACGCCGATGTGGCCTGCATTACGGGCGAAGGGTCGGTGCAAATGTGCATCCAAGAGCTTTCAACCTGCAAGCAGTACCACCTGCCGATCAAGGTCATTCTGCTCAACAACCGCTACCTCGGCATGGTGCGCCAGTGGCAGGACTTCTTTCACGGAAACCGGCACGCCGAAAGCTACATGGATGCACTGCCTGATTTCGTGAAACTCGCCGAAGCCTATGGCCATGTCGGTATGCACATCGAAAAGCCGGGCGATGTTGAAGCCGCCCTTAAGGATGCGTTTGCCATGAAAGACCGCCTCGTCTTCATGAATTTCATCACCGATCAGAAAGAGAACGTATTCCCGATGGTTCCCGGGGGCAAGGGTATCAGCGAAATGATCCTGGCCGAGGACCTGTAAGAAATGCGACACATTCTTTCTTTGCTGCTGGAAAACGAATCCGGCGCCCTTTCGCGTGTGGCCGGTCTTTTTTCGGCGCGTGGCTACAACATCGAATCACTGACCGTCGCACCGACCGAGGACGCCACTCTGTCGCGCATGACCATTGTCACCAGCGGTTCGGACGAAGTGATCGAACAGATCACAAAGCAGGTCAACAAACTGGTTGATGTTGTGAAAATTGTTGACCTCAACGAAGGCAAGCACGTCGAGCGTGAGCTGATGCTGGTCAAGACCCGCGCGGTTGGCAAAGACCGTGAGGAACTCAAGCGCACCGCCGACATTTTTCGGGCCCGCGTCATCGACCTGACCGAAAAGACCTACGTGATCGAGCTGACCGGAACCGGCGACAAGCTCGATGCATTTCTTGAATCGATCGATCGATCGCTGATCCTTGAGACCGTGCGCACCGGCGCCTGCGGGCTCGGGCGCGGCGAGTGGATCGTCAAGGCTTGAACATCAAAACGGATTTTTCTCGGAGACAATAATGAAAGTGTATTACGACAAGGACTGTGACCTCTCTCTGATCAAGGGCAAGAAAGTCACCATCGTGGGCTTTGGTTCGCAGGGGCACGCGCACGCACAAAACTTGAATGATTCCGGCGTGAAGGTAACCGTCGGCCTTCGCAAGGGTGGTGCTTCCTGGGACAAGGCAAAGAAAGCAGGCCTGAAGGTTGCAGAGGTGTCCGATGCAGTGAAATCGGCCGACGTAGTCATGATGCTCTTGCCTGATGAGAATATCGGCGACGTCTACAAGAATGAAGTGCATGACAACATCAAGAAGGGCGCTGTGCTCGCCTTTGCGCACGGCTTCAACATTCACTACGGCGTGGTTACGCCACGTGCTGACCTTGATGTGATCATGATCGCCCCGAAGGGCCCCGGTCACCTGGTGCGCTCGACGTATGTCGCAGGCGGCGGGGTGCCAAGCCTGATCGCGGTTCACAAGGACAATTCCGGCAAGGCCAAACACCTCGCCCTGTCCTACGCCAAGGGTATCGGCGGTTCACGTGGTGGTGTGATTGAAACCAATTTCCGCGAAGAAACCGAAACGGATCTGTTCGGCGAACAGGCGGTACTTTGTGGCGGCATTGTGGAGCTGATCAAGGCCGGTTACGACACTTTGGTTGAGGCGGGGTACGCACCTGAAATGGCCTACTTCGAATGTCTGCACGAAACCAAACTGATCGTGGATCTGATTTATGAAGGCGGCATCGCCAACATGAATTACTCCATTTCGAACAATGCCGAGTACGGTGAATATGTGACGGGTCCGAAGATCATCACGGATGCAACGCGCGAGGCGATGCGCAAGGCACTCAAGGACATTCAGGAGGGCGAATACGCCAAGAGCTTCATTCTCGAGAACAAGGCTGGTGCGCCGACCCTGACGGCACGGCGCAGGCTACTCGCCGAGCATCCGATTGAAGAAGTGGGTGAGAAACTGCGCTCGATGATGCCCTGGATCAAAAAGAACAAACTGGTTGATCAGAGTCGTAACTGATCAATCTGACCGCATCGCAAAAGGCCGGGTAACCGGCCTTTCTCTTTTGTGGCGGGTCGTTGGGCCGTAACGCAGGAGGCAAACCGCCCGAAAATTGGGCTCTGAAATCGCTGCCTCTGGATGCGATGTTGGCCGGACGGGCGCCTGCGGTGCGATAAAATGCCCTACTTTTCATGCAGGAAATTACTTTGGTTGACCAGATTGCCGTACTTTCCCAATATCTTTTGCCCAAGCAGGCACTGACCGCGTTCGCTGGCCGCATCGCCGGCGCACAGGGAGGCGCGGCGACGACCGCCCTGATACGCTGGTTTGTCGGGCGGTATGGGGTCAACATGGATGAGGCGCAAAACCCCGACATCGCGTCCTACCAAACCTTCAATGATTTCTTCACGCGGCCACTGCGAGAGGGCGCGCGTCAAGTATCGGAAAGCGCCTTTGCATGTCCTGTGGACGGCGCAATCAGCCAATGCGGAGATATCGACGGCGACCAGATATTCCAGGCCAAAGGGCACCGATACTCCACCAGCAATCTGGTGGGGGGGGACGGGAAGCTCGCGGCTGAATTCCAGGGAGGTAAATTTGCGACCCTGTACCTGAGTCCGCGGGATTATCACCGGATCCACATGCCCTGCGACGGCCGCCTGCTGCGAATGATTCATGTGCCGGGTGCGCTTTTCTCGGTAAATCCCGCCACGGCCTGCGGTGTACCCGGACTATTTGCGAGGAACGAGCGCGTAGTTTGTGTGTTCGAGGGCAGTCAAGGCAACTTTGTACTGGTACTCGTGGGGGCGACCATTGTTGGCAGCATGGCCACCCGCTGGCACGGGGTGGTCAATCCTCCGCGTGGAAGATCAGTACGCGAATGGAGCTATGCCGATCAGCGAATCGAGTTCGACAAGGGCGACGAGATGGGGCGCTTCCTGCTTGGATCGACCGTGGTCATGCTCTTTCGCGCAGGCACCATGCGGTTCGAGGCGGGATGGGAGGCAGGCAGGCCTATTCGCATGGGCGAGTCGATGGGGTCGCTTGCAACTTGACGCCTCCGGCCTTTCCGGGACCATCCGCTACAATGGCACTGCAAACAAACCACCCACCCTGAAATGAACTCTCCGATTCCGAAAATTCGCAAGGGCCTCCTGGATCCGGAGCGCCGTCGGAAGGGGATTTATATTCTCCCCAACCTGTTTACCTGTGCGGCGTTGTTCGCCGGTTTCTACGCGATCGTCCAGGGCATGAACGGCAAGTTTGAGACGGCCTGTATTGCGATCTTTTGCGCCATGGTCCTGGATGGACTTGACGGTCGGGTGGCGAGGCTCACACGCACGACAAGTGAGTTTGGCGAGCAGCTCGACAGTCTTTCGGACATGGTGTCGTTTGGTGCCGCGCCCGCGCTGGTTGTTTACGAGTGGGCGCTGAAACCGCTGGGAAAATGGGGCTGGATTGCGGCCTTTGTCTATTGCGTCAGCGTGGCGCTGCGCCTCGCGCGGTTCAATACCAATCTGGGGGTGGCCGACAAGCGCTACTTTCAGGGACTGCCGAGTCCCGCCGGTGGATGCCTGGTCGCGGGCATGATCTGGGTGTTCAACGAATATCACGTCAAGGGCGGCGAAGTTGCGTGGCTGACTTGGGCGGTCACCATGTTCGCGGGTTTCACGATGATTTCCACGGTGCCATTTTTCAGTGGCAAGGATTTCAATTTACGGCGCAGTGTACCGTTCTGGGTTGTCCCTGCGATCGTGGTCGGATACCTGCTTATCTCCATTGAGCCTTCCCACGTGCTTTTCGGCCTGTTTGTCTGCTATGTCATATCCGGCTACGTCATCTGGGTCATGCGTTTCTTTCGCGGCGAAGGCAGGAAGCCGCCACCCGCAGCATGATTGCGCGCAAGGCCGGGAGCAGCTATATTGAGGGTATGAACAGCCCACGTTCATTGCTGTCCTCCTCCACAGGCCCGCTGCTGATTGCTGGCCTGCTGCTGCTGCGCTTCGCGCGCGGATGGGGGGGGGGGGGGGGGGGGGGGGGGGGGGGGGGGGGGGGGGGGGGGGGGG
>CAYSKY010000088.1:2444-9686 GCA_964431425.1 uncultured Burkholderiales bacterium | reverse complement strand
GGACTGTTTTTCCACCTGGTCCTTGAAGGTCGGCACCCGTTCCAGCCACGAAAGCGGCGTGAAGAACGACATCAGCAGGGTCAGCTCGGCATGCTGCGGCACCCGGGACTGCACAAACATGGTGGCCTGCGAGGGATCGAGGCCCGCACCGATCCAGTCAATGACCGTGTCGTAGGTGTATTGCTCGATCACCTCGGGTGTCTGGTAATGCGAGGTCAACGCATGCCAGTCGGCCACGAAGAAGAAGCACGGATGCTCGTGCTGCAGTTTGGTCCAGTTCTTGAGGGCCCCATGATAGTGGCCCAAGTGCAGGCGCCCGGTCGGGCGCATGCCGGAAAGTACGCGGTCAGGAAACATAGCGAGGGATCAACGGATCCGGCTCCAGTAAAACGAAAAGAAAGTCTGCAAACAGGCGATGGGGCTAACCAATGGCTACCAGCGAGAGCCGCTGTATTCAACTCAAAGGATATCTACCGGGTGTTCACCCGCGGCGCTATCAGGGTCTGGTTGCCGCGTGCAGTGGGTCACCGTGGGTCACAGCGGGATGCCCGCCGGGAGGCGAGCCGCAAGACGCTGCTCTTAAGATAATCCGATTATAGCGTATATCGAATTCATGCTGAGACTGACCAGCGGACGCATGAATTTGTCCAGAATTCCCGACAACAGCAGCGCGATCAGGATGAACATGCCGTAGGGCTCGGTGCGCGAAAACTGGTAGGCGAGGCGTCCGGGCAATAGACCGGTCAGAATGCGGCCACCGTCCAGCGGCAACAGCGGAAAAAGATTGAAGACCATCAGCAGGGCATTGACGAAAATGCCGGCCTGGGCCGAAAGCGCCATGAACTCTACCGGACCGGACGCGGGCAGGCTGAGGGCGATTTTGCCGACCACCGCCCAGCCGACCATCATGGCCAGGTTGGCCAGCGGGCCGGCCGCCGCCACCCAGATCATGTCCTGCTTGGGCCGTCGCAAGGCGCCAAAATTGACGGGTACCGGCTTGGCCGCGCCGAAAATCATGCCGCTGAACATCAGCGTGAGCAGGGGCACCACGATCGTCCAGACCGGATCAATGTGCTTGAGGGGATTGAGCGTCATGCGGCCCAGCATGTAGGCGGTGGCATCTCCGAAGTAGCGCGCGGCATAGGCGTGCGCGGCTTCGTGCAGGGTGATCGCCAGGATCATGGGTACCGCGAATATCGTGATTTTCTGGATGATGCCCGGATCCATGGAAGCCTTTGCCTGTTACTTTGAAGTGCGGTTTGACGCCAATCAGTCTGCCGGCGCTTCGTCGTCAAATCCGAAGCTCGCCACTTCGCCCTTGCCCCGCCTTACCAATATCGGGATGTCGTCGGACAAATCAATGATGGTGGTCGGTTCGACACCACAGGGACCGCCGTCCAGGATGAGATCCAATTGATGCTGAATGCGCTGGCGAATGGTTGCCGCATCATTGAGCGGCTCTGCGTCACCCGGCAGGATCATTGTGGACGACAGCAGCGGCTGGCCCAGTTCCGCCAGCAGGGCCTGCGCCACCTCGTGTTCCGGTACGCGCACCCCCACCGTGGCGCGCTTGGGATGGGCGAGACGCCGCGGCAATTCGCGGGTGGCGCGCAAAATGAAGGTGTAGCTGCCCGGGGTGTGTGCCTTCAGGAAGCGGTATTGGGCGTTGTCGACCTTGGCAAAGGTACCGATTTCGGAAAGGTCACGGCAGACCAGTGTCAAGTGATGCCGCTCGTCAATGCCCCGCACATGGCGCATTTTTTCCATGGCCGCCTTGTCGCCAATCTGGCAACCCAGTGCGTAGCAGGAGTCGGTCGGATAGGCGATCAGGCCGCCGGCGCGAACAATATCGACCGCCCGCTTGATGAGACGCTTCTCGGGGTGCGTGGAGTGGATTTCGAAATACTGCGACATGCGTCAGAACGCCGACCAGACCGGCTCAAGCCCCTCCGGTAGCGCCGGCAGTTCGCCCGGCAAAAAAGGACTTTCGCTGGCGCCGTGAAAGTCAGCGCCGCGCGAGGCCAGCAGGCCGAACTCTCTCGCCAGTGCAGCGTACTCGCGATAGTGGTGCGACTGGTGGCTGCCTGTAACCACTTCCAGCCCGCGTCCGCCTGCGTCCTTGAACTCGGCCAGCAACAGGCGCATTTCGGCACCATCCAGACGATAGCGTCCTGGGTGTGCCACCACCGCAATGCCGCCAGCCGCCACAATCCACTGCACAGCATTATTGAGCGAGGCCCAGGCATGCGGCACATAGCCCGGCTTGCCGGACACCAGGAAACGTTCGAAAGCCTTGCCGACGTTCTTCACCACACCCTGCTCGACGAGCGCGCGCGCAAAATGGGTCCGGCCGATCATGTCCTTGTTTTCGGCCAGTTCATAGGCACGGTCAAAAATGCCGTGGATGCCGACGCGCTGCAGGTCCGCGTCCATCAGCCTTGCCCGCGCCAGCCGGCCGTCACGCACCGAACGCAGCCCATCCACCATCGCAACATGCTGCGGGTCGATGTTCAGGCCGACGATATGCACGGTGATGGGACGCGTGTCCGGGTGACTGCCCTGCGCCGGCCAAGTCACGGATATCTCCACGCCCGGCACAAAGCCAATGCCGATTTCCGCCGCCGCCTGCCCCGCTTCCGCAAGCCCCGCTGTCGTGTCGTGGTCGGTCAGGGCAATGGCATCACAGCGGCGCGCATGGGCGAGCTCAATCAAGGCCCGTGGCGTCAACAGGCCGTCCGATGCGTTGCTGTGATTGTGCAGATCAATATTGGGCAAAATCTTTTCCGGCTTTGAAAACTTGTTGGACAATCGGTCATCATAACAAACTCACTCCGCTACCCCTCACTGGTCAGACGCCAAAATGGACATCAAACCGATCCGGTTCACCGTACCGGGCGCCGTGCAGGGCCGCGCCGATTCGGACACCGACACCTACGCGCCTGCCATGCAAGCGTTTTCCGGGCTGGCAGACGATATTGGCGTGGCCTGGCGCCAGCGTTTCGGAGGCGCGACCACAGGCCGTGATCCGCTCGCCCTTGCCGGAATCGTTCTAGACTTTCTGCGCCTGATGCAAAGCCTGGACAGGCAATACGGTGCTGAGGGACTGCTGCCCGTGCAAGATGCCGGTGCGGCCGTGGATGAAGCCATGACTTCATCAGCTGAACTGGAACCGTGGCTGGCGCGACTGGAACTCGGTCCACGGTTGCCGGCCCTGCATGCAGTGCAGATTGCTTTCGGCCATTGGGCCATGATTCACCACCTGCGTTTCACCGCGGTGACCCCTGTCGTCAACGCCCTGGCCCAGAAAGCCAACGATGCCGAATCACGACAGGAAAACGCCGCTGCATTCGCGATGATGCAGGGGTTGGTGGAACATCTGGCTGGCGACTTCAGCGCGGACCTCGACCGTTCCAACCCGGAGCGCCCATGGCGCCTGCTGAACCTGAACCTGGCCATTACCGGCATCCGTACCGGCGACAGCGCCATGATCCGGCATGGTTTTGACCGTCTGGAGCGGCATTTGCCCGACGAATGCCGCGGGTTCTTCGGGGAGGCCATGGCACTTGCAATCCAACCCGGCTTTCCGGATGAGTGCCGCACGCTCATCGAGGCTGGCTTTCGGCGTTGGACGCAGCCTCACTAATCGTGAGACAATAGCAAGTTATTGATTTTTTGGTCTTCCTTGACGACGATTGCCCTCGGGCCGTCATTATTTCGATGCCGCGCGTTTGATGAAACTGCTGTTTGATTTCCTGCCAGTGTTGATGTTTTTCGCGGCCTACAAGCTCGCGGACATCTACGTTGCCACGGGCGTCGCGATCGCCGTGGCCGTCGCACAGATCGTGTGGTGCCTGGTGCGTCGAGAGAAGATCAAACCGGTGCAGTGGATTGCGCTGGTGTTCATCCTGATATTCGGAACGGCGACCATACTGCTGCAGGACGAGTTTTACATCAAGGTCAAGTGGACATTGTTTTATGGCCTGATGGGTGCAGTCATTCTGGGCGCGACCGCCATGGGCAGGAATCCGCTCAAGAGCGTGCTGGGCAGCGAACTGGACCTGCCGGCAGAAGTCTGGAAAAAATTCTCTTATTCGTGGGGCGCGTTCTTTCTGGTCATGGGTTCGCTGAATCAGTACTTTGCCATGACGCTCTCGCTGGACGCTTGGGTCAAGGTCAAGGTATTTGGCGGGTCGGCTCTCAGTTTTGTCTTTGTCATCCTGCAGGCATTCTGGCTGGCGAAGTACATCCCGGATGAAGCACCCGCCGCCGTCGCCGACACCGCAGCAAAGGAACATTGATGTTGTACGCCATCATTTGCGAAGAATTGCCCGGGGCGCTGGAACGGCGCATGGCCAATCGTCCGGCACATGTGGAGCGCCTGAAGGCCCTGCAAGCCGAGGGACGCCTGATTCTCGCCGGCCCGCACCCGCTGACCGACAGCGAGGATCCCGGACCGGCCGGCTTTTCCGGCTCGCTCATCGTGGCCGAATTCGCTTCGCGCGAGGCCGCGATTGCATGGGCCTCCGAGGATCCCTATTGCAAGGCGAACGTGTTTTCGAGCGTTACCGTCAAGCCGTTCAAGAAGGTATTGCCAAGTTGAGCAGCATCGCCGATATCATCCGCGAGCGGCTCGCGCCGCTGCAACCGGTGGCGATGGAAATCACCGATGACTCGTCGTCCCACGCAGGTCACGCCGGCGCGCGCGACCACGCACAGCGGACCGGGGCGACAGAGGGCACCCATTTCGAGCTTTTGATCGTTTCACCAATCTTTGCGGGCCAAAACCTGGTCGCCCGGCACCGCATGATTTACAACTTGTTGGGCGACTTGATGCAAAACCGGATACATGCGCTGAAAATCGACGCGCGTCCGCAATAGTTTTAGTTCACTAACCGAAGGAAGACTCATGCAATTGAAACTCAAAACCCTGGTTGTCGCGCTGGCTGTTGCCGCCGCCCCCGTTGCAATGGCACAAACCGAAAAAGCCGAAAAGGCCCCCAAGGCTGCGAAGGCCGCCAAGGTTGACGGCAAGGTCAGCGTTAACGGCGTCATGATCCCGCAATCGCATTTTGATGCGATGAACCGCGAGCGCGAGCAGTCCGGCCAGCCGGCCTCGCCTGAAATCGGCAAAGCGATCCGTGACGAACTCATCAGCCGCGAAGTTCTCTCCCAGGCTGCAAAGAAGAAGGGCCTCGACAAGGACGCCACCGTCGCCGCCCAGATGGAAATGGCCCGCCAGGCGGTCCTGATCCGCGCTTACTTTGATGACTTCGTCAAGGCCAACCCGATCTCCGACGACACGCTCAAGGCCGGATACACACAGTTCGTTGCGCAAATGGGCGACAAGGAATACAAGGCCCGCCACATTCTGGTGGACAGCGAGGATGAAGCCAAGGCCATCATCGCAGCGCTCAAGCGCGGCGAGGCATTCGAGAAGCTGGCAAAGGAAAAGTCCAAGGACACCGGTTCCAAGGAACAGGGTGGCGATCTGGACTGGGGTCCGGCCGGCCGCTATGTGCCTGAATTCGGCAACGCCATGAAGGCGCTGCAAAAAGGCCAGACCACCGAAGCCCCGGTCAAGTCGCCCTTTGGCTTCCACGTGATCCGCCTGGATGATTCGCGTGCGATGAAGGTCCCCACGTTTGACGAGGTGAAGGACAATTTCCGTCAGCGTGCGCAACAGGAACAGGTTGCCAAGCTGGTGGCGGACCTGAAGTCCAAGGCGAAGATCGACGAGAAGTAAGCCTTCGATTCCCGACCTGAAAAAGGGCAGCCCGGCTGCCCTTTTTCCATTGATGGGACACGCGCAGATGAGCCAGCCACAACGAGCGAGCAGCACGATGCAGTCCGACATGTCACCCGGCTGGGCGACCGCCGGCGCACTGATGTTGGTGGCCGCTGCGGTCGCATGGCATGTGCTGCAGCTGCTCGATTGGTCGGTCCGTTCGCCATTCGATTTTGACGCGAAGACGTTCTACATTCCGTATGCACGCCGGCTGCTGGATGAAGGCTGGACGTTTCTGCTTTCACCAGCCGCCATTCAGGTGCCGCCGGTCTCGTTCATGTTCCCGGCCATCTTTGGCGCTGACCTTTCGGTGCAAAAACAGGTGGGCATCGTGTTGTCCGCGTTGGTGGTGGTCTTGCTGTTTCGCACCGGCTGGCTGCTGCATTCGCGGCGCGCGGGCGTGTTCGCCGCGCTGCTCTACGCCGGTTCGCCGATCCCGCTGCCGTTCATGTCGACCGGCAGCGTCGAAACAACCTTCGTCTTCCTGCTCACGGTGTGGGCATGGGGTATGGCGGAGGGCGTCACCGGCCGCCGCTGGGGATTCTGGGTCGCCGGCATCGCGGTGGGACTGGCCTCCCTGACACGGGCCACGCTGCTTTATTACCTGCCGCTCGTCATCGCCGGTTCGCTGCTGGCGGCACGCCTGCAACCGGCCTCGCGAATTGCCTGGCGCGGAATGCTGCTCACCCATGCGATCGGGTTTGCCATGGTGGCGCCGCTGCTCTTGCGCAATATTGTTGCCTTCGGCCTGCCCGCCATTTCCACCGGTGCCGGCGTGGCGCTCTACAACGGCCACCATGTGCTGACCTGGGGCTTTGACCCCGGCTACTTTGCGCTGACTTTCGACTTCGGCATTCTCGGGCGGCAAGGCGCCGGGCATCTGGACCTCGATACCGACCGGGTGCTGGTGGGCGCCGCCAAGCGCGTTGTCGCTTCCTTTGACCTGCTGTATCTCGCCAAGCTGTATGCCATCAAGCTGGCTTCTTTTGTATTCGTCAGCAACGTGGAGTGGATCGCCCCGGTGGCGGAGTTGCGCTCGTGGCGCGTCGTGCTCTTTTGCCTGTCGCTGGCCAGCCTGCCCGGCCTACTCGCGCGGCCGGCACTGCTGGTGATGGCGGGCGGTGCCGCCTTCCAGGTGGCAGCCCACCTGCCGGTTCTGTATGCACACCGCTATTCAGTCGTGGCGCTGGACGTGCCGCTGGCCCTTCTGGCCGGCATCGGACTCACGACGGCGTGGCAGGGCTGGTCGGTGCGGGCAAAAGTTACCGGTCTGGCCCTCATGGCGTCCACTGTTCTGGGAGGCGTCGTTGTCGCCGACACGGCACGCTTGCTGCAACCCAACGTTGAAAGCGCACCGCACGTCACGGTGTTCGAGCGTGACCGCGGTGCCCTGCAGATGACAGCCGGCGCCGGTGCCACGCTGATCGGCGACGGGCGCATCCGCACTACCGCCGGCG
>CAYSKY010000088.1:0-2434 GCA_964431425.1 uncultured Burkholderiales bacterium | reverse complement strand
ACATCGATCTGCGCGGGGAACCGATCGAGGCGGGCCGCAACTACGTTCTCGCTATCGACGGCTCCCTCGACGTGCCCGCCAACCGGCCGGCGTACTGCACGGTGATTTATCTGTACAGTGTCGCCGGCGAACCATTTGTCCGCAGCAGGGCGCTTGCCACCAGTTGGAACACGAACGGGCGCCCGCAGCGCATGCTGAACGGCGTGAACGAGCAAATTCAGATTCACGCACCCGGCGTATTGCGGCTGCAGTTCCACTGCGGTGCCGGCGCCACCATCGACATCAGTCACGTCGCACTGATACAGCCCTTCTTCAGCTTCGATGTCCTGCGCAATCACTTCAGCGAGCGCGGCGTCCTGAAGCCCGAATGAGTTCTGCTAGGATGATGTGTCGGCGTCGAGGCGCCCCATCGCAACACGCGGGATCCACTTCATGAATCGCATCGCTTACCTGGGCCTCACCCTGCTGTGCGTGGCCATGATTGCCTCCGGGCAGGTGCTCTTCAAGCTTGCTGCCGAGGAGAGCAAACGCGCCGGCGACAATCTGCTTTCCGGCTGGCTGACATGGTCGTTTCTGGGCGCACTGGTGATCTACGGCGTGGCGACAGTCCTGTGGGTCTGGGTGTTGCGGCATGTGCCGCTCAATATCGCCTACCCCTTCTTCGCGCTGGCATTCATCATTGTTCCCGTGCTCGCACATTTCTTCCTGAATGAGCCGTTCTCGGTGCGGCACGTGATCGGCGGGGGCCTGATACTGGCCGGCGTGGCCGTCGCGTCGCAAACCTGATCGCGCGCCCTCCGCCATGCGCATCGGTGTCGTCATCCCCTGTTACCGGACCCGCGACCGGGTGGAGGGTGTGCTTGCGCGCATACCCGCCGTCGTGGAACGCATCTATGTGATCGACGACGCCTGTCCGCAAGCAACGGGGGACCACGTTAGCGCGTCCGTTCCGGACCCGCGCATCACCGTGATCACCCACGCGCAGAATCGCGGCGTGGGCGGCGCGACCGTTTCCGGATTCCAGGCCGCAATTGCGGACGGCATGGATATCGTGGTCAAAATTGATGGCGACGGACAGATGGACCCGGCGCTGCTGCCGCTGTTCGTGCGACCCATCGAGGACGGCCGCGCAGACTACACGAAGGGAAACCGTTTCTTCCGGCTGGATTCGTTGCGCGGCATGCCGCCGCTGCGGTTGCTGGGCTACGCCGCGCTGTCGTTCGTGAACAAGTTGTCGAGCGGTTACTGGGACATCATGGACCCGACCAATGGCTACGTGGCGGTGCACACCAAGGTGCTGAAACTGATGCCGGTGGAGAAACTGGCACCACGCTATTTCTTTGAAAGCGACCTGCTGTTCCGGTTGGGCACCTTGCGTGCAGCCGTGCTGGATGTGCCCATGGACTCCGTATACGGCGATGAAGTATCCAATCTCAGCATCAGCCGGGTGGCCGTGGATTTCCCGCTGCGTTACGTGAGCCGCATTGCCAAGCGTGTGTTCTACACTTATTTTCTGCGGGACTTCAACGCCGGCACGGTGCAATTCTGCGCCGGGTTCGGCCTGGTATTGTTTGGCACGTTCTGGGGCGCCCGCCACTGGCTCATGAGCATCGCCACCGGCGTGGTCGCCAGCACAGGCACGGTGATGATCGCCGCCCTGCCCATCTTGCTGGGCGGTCATTTGCTCATCAGCGCCCTGAACTTCGATATCGGCAATGTGCCAAGACGGGCGCTGCACCCCACGCTTTCGTAACGGGCGCTGCAGGGACGCTTGCGAACCGCTGATGGTAAGGCAAAGCCCGCGGCTTGCATAGCATTGCGGCGGCGCACCGATTGCTTTAACGTGACTTCATGAATACACCTGTCCGCATCCAGTTCGCCAAGGCCGGCAATCTCTACCGGCTGGACGTCGGGGTTTCACCATTGCTGCCGCGGGAGGTACCGCTGGTGGTGGAGGCGTTCACAGCCAACTGGGCCAAGCCGGAAGAGGTGGAACGCGCCAAGGTTAACGAGGCGATCGCCATCAGGCTTTCTGCGGAACACGAAATGCGCGCAGGTGAACGGCCTGCCGAAATCGCACGCACCCTCACCTATGCCATCTGGCAAAAGCTCGACCGCTACGTGAAGATCACAGTGGAAGCGACGTACCTGGGCGAATCACCGGACGCGCATTTTGAATTCGGTGAATCTGCCTACTCGACGGCCTACGGCGCACGTTTCGAAAACTGAAATTGCCCGGCCCGAGGTTCAAACTCAAGCATTGGCGCGACTTGCCGGGCAAAAATGCCCTGGAAGCCGCGCCAGCGCTCGACTTTCGCCCTGCCGACTAAGCCACCCAGGCCCGCGCATTGCGGAACATGCGCATCCACGGGCTGAACGCCGGCCGGCCATCCGCGGTCCGCAGCGGCCAGTCTTTGGGCCGCCACGACAGATT
>CAYSKY010000087.1:5696-9741 GCA_964431425.1 uncultured Burkholderiales bacterium | reverse complement strand
GTCCAGTTGTTTGGCCACTTCCATGCGCACGATGAACGAATAGCGCGACAGGGTTTCGATGGGGATATCGCGGGCACGTTGCTTCTTCACCAGAATCTGTTCGGCCTTGTAGCCGGCAAACTGGCCCAGCGTGTAATAGCTCGACACCAGACCCGTGAGAACCGGTGCCTTCAGGTCGAGCACGGCCTCGGTGGCGGAAAAGGTGGGAAGGCGTGCCGCCATGGCGGCTTGCGCGACGCTGTCCATCTGCGAAAACAGGAACGTATCGGGGCCCAGGTACAGCCATTCCGAACCAGCCTGCTTGAGCGCGCCTACTTTGTCCGCCACGCCGGTCGGCAGTGCGCGGCCCTCCGGCCCCTGGTCAAAGGTGCGCTCGATCAGTTGAAAGCCCTGGCGTCCGGCCAGTTCGCGCAGGGCCGCGGCGGTGGCGACGGAATTACGCTCGGCCGCGTTGTAGAGAACGCCGAGCCGGCCGAACTTGCGGTAGGTGCGCATGGCTTCCAGTTGTGCGGGGAGCGGTGCGACGTGGCTTACGCCGGTGATGTCGCGGGTGCGGCCGCCGAGCGCGGACACAATGCCCGTTGCCACGGGCGCGGCCACCAGCGCGAACAGCAGCGGAATATCAGTGATGAATTTGCCCGGCGTCGCGCTGTCCTGTGTGCCGGCGATGCCCAGCGTGGGTGGCGTGCCCCAGGTGTAGACCAGGTCCGGGCGCAGCCTTCGGATCTCGGCGACAAACTCCGGCAGGCGCGCGGCTTGCTGCTCGGCGTCGCGCCAGATGAAATCGACGGCGATGCCCTGCTTGCCAAAGTAATCCTCCAGGCCTTTTTCGACCTGCGTTTTGCCGCGCCAGGTCACGGCGTAGATGCGGAAAGGTTTCGCCGGTTGTGCCAGCACACCGGCCCCGGCGGCGGCGAGCGTGGCCGTGCCGGCGAGTTGCTTCAGGAAGTTGCGGCGCATGTCAGTCCGCCCCAAGCGCCTGCGCGACCGGCGCGCCGGGGGGCGGCCGCAGGAAGACCAGGGCGAAGGCTGCCGCGCACAGCAGAAGGGCCGCGCCGATCGCCACAAAGGCGGTCTGGAAACCGGCCCACTCCAGCAGCGCCGCGGCCAGCAGCGGGCCGAGGGCGTTGCCGAAGCGTTCGCCCATGCGGTAGATGCCGTACACCGCGCTCTGGCCGAGCGTGCGGATTTCGTCGCGGCAGACTTCCGCCACCATCGCCGCCTGTGGCGAAATCGACAACGCCTGCCCGACGCCCAGCAACAGCACCAGCAGCAGCGGCGAAAAGAGCCCCAGCGGCAGCGCCATCGCGAGGCCTGCAAGGCCCGACAACGCGAGCCCCGCCGCGACGAAACGTGCCTCCGGCGCGCGGGCATGGCGCGCGCGCAGGCCCACCACCCAGTCGGCCATCACCGGTACCAGCAGCACCATCATCACCGAGTACAGCATGATCATGCGCCCGGCCATCGCCGACGTACTGCCCAGCCCCACCACATACAGCGGGATGAGGTAGAAGCAATAGGCGATCAGGATCAACTTGGCGGGCACCGCCGCGAGCAGCAGCAACAGCAGGAAGCGGCGGTTGGTGAAAGCCAGCGCCAGGTGAAGCGACTGGGCCGGTACGGGGGCCGCCGGGGCCGCCGCAATCGCATCGCGCGGCAGCCGCCGCCAGGCCATGAACAGTCCGATGGACGTGAGGCAGGCCGCGACCAGAAGCGTGCCGCGGTGGCCGATGCCGTCGGCGAGGATGCCGCCGATGGGCGGGCCGCACACCAGCGACACCATGATGATGCCCACGAATGCGGCGAGTCCCGCTGTGCGGGTCTTGCCATCGGTGTGATCGAGGATATAGCCCTGCGCCGCGACGAACGCAATGGCCCAGGCGGCACCGCCCGCCGCGCGCCAGACCAGCAGCGCCGGCAGGTTGTCGGCCTGCGCCGACAGAAGGTGCGCACACACCGACAGCGCGGCGCCGGCGAGGAAGGAACGGCGGCGGCCGATGCGTTCGCTCCAGCCGCCCAGCACCGGTTGCGATAGCGCCACCACCAGCATGAAGGTGACGATGGGCAGGCTGGCCACCAGGTTGGGCGGGACCGGTACCGGCCCGATGGCGAGACCGGCCGCGTACAGGGGCATGAAGGAACGCGACAGGTCGTCGGCCAGCAGCAGCAGGAAAAATGGTGCGCGCATGGCGCCCAGCACCAGCGCCGGGTCGGTGGCCGCGGTTGCGCGCCGGCCCTCGCGCGCGTCGGAAAAGCGGAACCGGGTGTGCAGCTGGCGCAACGCAGCCAGCGCGCCGCGCAAGTCAGCACGCTGCGCCGCCCCGGCCGCACCGCGCTGCTGATGGCGCGCGGCAAAGCGTTGGCCGATGGCCGTGCGAAACTTGTCGTGCTGCGCCGTGAGTTGCGCCACCCGCGCATCCAGCGCTGCACTCAGCGCACGTCCGAGCTGCGCCGGTGCCGGCATCGCGAAGAACGCTCCGCGCGACAGTGCCGCCAGGCGCGCCCGCAGGGCCCCGACATCGGTGACCACCCCCCCGGCGAGGAAGTACAGCAGTTCCAGCGAAACAAACAGCGTCACCACCGCCACCACCAGCAGATCAAGCGCCATCTCGGCGAACAGTTTTCGCACGTAGCCCGGATCGATGCTCACGCTGAGTGTGGCCGCGGCGGCTTCATAGCCGGGCACCGGCAGGCGCGCGGTCAGCCCGCCAGCGGCATCTGCGCGGCCCACAGCAACCGGCGCGCGGCCCGCCGCCTGCAGGGTGACCCCGGCGACTTCGGGATGCCTGCGGATGGTGTCGGCAAACAGATCATCGACGCCGATGAGGCGCTCGATGGCGATGTCGTGGGCGGCCGCCTGGCCGATCAGCCCGCCCAGCGATCGCCCGGCGGTGCCGGCTTTCTCCAGCACCTGTGGCGCAATGCTGTCGTCGAAAGTGCGATACATCAGACCCACCATGGCACCGATGGCGGCGGTGACGACCAGCAGGATGGCCGCCATCGACAGCCACAGGCGGCGCTGCAGGAAGCTGCGTGCCATCATCGCGTCAATCCGGTCGCGGCTGCGCTGAGTTGCTGCTGCGCGCTCTCGAGTTGCGATTCAACCGCGGCCATCTCGCGGGCCAGCAGCGGAGGCAGGCGGGCGGTGCGGCCGTCATCCGGCATCGCGGCGGCTGCGGTCAGCGCATGGTCGGTGCGCTGCCACAGCCATCGGAGCGTGGCGAACAGCAGCAGCGTGAACAGACCGAACAGGGCGGCACCGGTCAGCAGCAGGCGGGAGGTGAATGTGCGCATGGCGGCGTGTTCCGGCTGGCGGCTGTAGCGCACCACGGCGTAGCCGGCCACCTGGTCAAAGCTGTTGCGGATGGTGGCTGCAACCACGGCCTCGTCCGGTGAGGGCGACAGGCGGCTGACCTTCGCCGTTGCCGCAAACGCCTGCAGCCAGTCTGCCGGCAGGTTGGAGCCCATGCGCGAAAGATCGGTGGCGTAGGCGATGCGACCATCGCGGCCGGCCACCTCGATGCCCAGCAGCAGCGGATCGGCCGAGCGGCGGCGTTCGATCACGTCCTGCAAGGTGGCGATCTCCCAGAAATCCTGGCCCAGCGTCAGGTTTTTTTCGGCGATGTCATCGATCTCGCCGGCCACCAGCAGCATGCGTTCGCGCTGCAGCCCGGTGAACACGGACTGGTACTTGAAGTACAGCAGCAGCCCGGTCATGAAGATGGCGAACCCGGCCACCCAGAACGCCAGCCAGAACAGTTTTTTTTGGTTGGAAGGCATCGGGCGGCTTGCGGTCAGGACGCGCGCGCCAGCAGGTTCTCCAGGTGCAGGTCGATCGCCGGCCACTCGGTGTCGAGGATGCTGTAATAAACCGAGGATCGCGGCGTGCCGTCGGCGAGGACGATGTGATTTCGCAGCACGCCCTCCTTGTAGGCGCGCAGCCGCTCGATCGCATCCAGCGAGGCGAAGTTGCGGTGGTCGATCTTGAACTGCTCGCGCGCGGCCAGCTTGGCCGAGCTGCGCCGCGCGTTCGAAGACGCCGCCT
>CAYSKY010000087.1:1120-5686 GCA_964431425.1 uncultured Burkholderiales bacterium | reverse complement strand
AGCATCAGCTGCTTGCTTTCCAGGTTCAGTCCCTCGCGCTGGAAATTGAGGCCGATCCAGGTGCCGATCTCCACCACGCGGTTCTCGATCTCGATTTCCATGAAGCGCGTGGTGCCGACGGCGTTGCCGCTTTTGAGGTCAATCATCGCCAGCGGCAGGTCGGTGCCCGCGGCCTGGCGCGCGAGCAGGGCCTCCACCAGGCCCGCCATGCCGCGCTCGCGGTAGATGCGGGCATCAAGCAGATAGCGCCAGATGGTGCGGCGGCCGTCGGGTGAATCACGACAGGCGTAATCAAGATCGGCGATGTGGTCCGGCGTGAGCGGCTCCAGCCGCAGATGCCGGCCGGTGAGTGTGACGGGTTGAATGATCATGGGCGGGCCTCGGCAGGGGGGAAGGCGCCCGCGGCCGGCTGCCGGGGGCATTCACAGGGTGAAGCACGAAATGCACATCCGAAACATCAAACAGGCCGTGCGGCCGACGGGCTTAAGGTAACATTATTTGCATTCGCGATGCGCTCCAGTGGCGCGGGTTGCGACACGACGCCCGCCATGCCTTCCGTACTGGACGGTTGCCGCTGCGGCCCCCATTTTCGCTGTCCCTCCCCGCCAGACATGACCGACCCCCGCGATCCTCCGGCGTCCGCACCACCCGCTCCAGGGCAGGCCGGTTCTGACATCACGCGCCTTGCGCGCGACGGCCATCTGCCGCCGGTGGTGCCCGAGCCGGCTGCGGTGGTTCAAGATGCGGATGCCACGGTCGTCACTGGTGGCGATGCCACGGTGGCCTCTCATCCAACCCATCTGCTGCTGGCACCATCGGCACCGGTCAAGCGGCCCGATACGCCGCTGGCGCTGCCGGTGGGCTATCAGCTGCATGAATATCGCGTGGACAAGGTGCTGGGGCAGGGCGGCTTTGGCATCACCTACCTTGCGAGCGATGTGAACCTCAACGCGAGGGTGGCCATCAAGGAATACCTGCCCGAGCAGTTTGCCTGCCGTACGGCGGAGATCACGGTCGCGCCGCGCTCGGCCAACGACGAGGATTTTTACCAGAAGGGGCTGGAAAGCTACCTGGTGGAGGCGCGCACCCTGGCCACCTTCCGCCATCCGCATATTGTGCGTGTGGCGAGATTTTTCGAGGCCAACAACACCGCCTACATGGTGCTGGAGTACGAACGCGGCGAATCGCTCAAAGCATGGTGGCGCGCCCACGCCGACATGGCCGAGATTGACCTGCTCACGCTGCTGCTGCCGCTGCTTGACGGCCTCGCGGTGGTGCACGAAAGCGGCTTCCTGCATCGCGACATCAAGCCTGACAACATTTATGTGCGCGACGCGGACGGCTCGCTGGTGCTGCTCGATTTCGGCGCGGCGCGTCACACTTCGGAAGAACGCACCGAAGAAAACAATTTTGTGACGCCGGGTTACGGGCCAATTGAGCAATACGTGCTGGGCGAGCAGGGGCCGTGGACCGACATCTATGCGCTGGGCGCCACGCTGTACTGGATGGTGTCGGGCAGGAAGCCCATCGAAGCGCCGGACCGGATGGTGGCCAACGATCCGCTCAAGCCGGCGGTGGAGGTCGGCAAGGGGCGTTACAGCGAAGCGTTTCTCAAGGCCATTGACTGGGCACTGAAGCCGGAGACCCAGGACCGGCCGCGCGATATTGCCGAATTCCGCAATGCCTTGTTTGCCGCGCACCCGTCCAGCCTGAACCTGCAGGCGGCGTTGCGGGCGGGCGACGGTGCGGTGGCCGAACAGGAAGGTTGGCTGGCGGTGCTGCGCTCGCCGCGACTGCTGAAGGATCGCATCTCCCGCACGCTGACGGCTTTGGTGCGGCCACGCTCATGGCCGCTGGCGGTGAAAATGACATTGGCCATGGTGCTCACGGCGCTGACGCCGATGTTGCTCACCGCCTGGTACAACTACACGGGTAGCGTGGAGCGGGTGAGCGCCAGCGAGGTGCGCGACCTCGAGCAACTAGCCGGCAGCGTGGCCGGGCGGGTGTCGCAGCTCATCACCGACAGCAAAAATCTGGCGGCGTACCTGGGTACCGATGAAGCCTTTGTGCAGTTTCTGAAAAGCCCGACCGACTCGCGAAAGCGTGACGTGCAAAAGAAACTCGAAGATCTTGCCCGGTCCAACAGCGACGTTCAGGTCGCGACCGTGCTCAATGCAGGGGGCGACGCATTGGCCTCCAGTTTTGAAGGCGTGGCCGGGCGCAATTTCAAGTTTCGACAGTACTTCCAGGAGGCGCTGGCCGGCAAAAGTCATGTCACCGGCATCATCATCGGCGCGACCGCCGGCGAGCCGGGCGTGTTCTTTGCGCACCCGGTTCGCAGCGAGTCCGGCGGGGTCATCGGCGTGGTGACGCTGCGCCTCCGCGGCAGCGCCATCGCCGCCAGTCTTGAAGAGGCGCGTGGCATTTCCGCGCGCCCCCATGCTGGTGGACGGCGACGGCATCCTGATTCATCACTCCGATCCGTGGCTCATTTACAAAAGCCTGGCGCCACTGGCGCCCGACACGCTGAAGGCCATCGTTGCCGACCAGCGCTTTCGCCTCGACGCCATCGAATCCCTGAATCTTCCGGACCTCGCGCAAAAGGTCGTCGGCGCCAAGGCGGAGGGCAATGCCAGTTTTCTGTCGCCGCCTGCGGGCACACCCGAAGTCGCCGGCTTTGCGCCGGTCGCGGGACACAACTGGGTGGTGGCAATGGCCGAGACGCGCGACACCTTCGAAGCGCCGTTGCGCGACATGTTTCGCAACGTGCTCTACAGCGTGGTGCTGGTCGGGCTCGTGTTCGTCATCCTCGCGGTCTGGTTTGCCCGAAGCATCGTGAAGCCGATCCGGGCACTCACGGACGCGGCCTATGCGTTGAAGAGCGCCGACTACGACAGCGCCACGGTGAAGGTCACTTCGGGTGACGAGATCGGCCAGTTTGCGCGCGTGTTCAATGTGATGATCGACGTGCTGCGACAACGCGAGCGGGAGTTGGGCTCACGTGGCCGCAAGGACGCCCCGCCAAAGCAGTAGACCGCATTAGCGGCAGATAAATTCCATCACCGTCGCGGCCTTGTCGCGCGACTGGCCAAACGCAATCCAGCCACGCCCGACAAGCGCGCATTCCTCGCGCCGCAGCACAAACTCGGCGTTGCCGTCGAAGGTAACCCAGGTGCCGTTGACACTGTGGTCTACCAGCATGAACTTGCCGCTGCGAAACTCGATGGCGCCGTGGCTGCGCGAGGCATTGGCATCCTCGACCACCAGCGCGGCCGCTTTATCGCGACCAAACGCGAGCGACGGATGGGCGGCATCCAGGGTGACGGTGCGACCGATGTAGTTCAGCGTGAGCATGGTGGCCTTGGGCGCCTCGGCATTGTGGCCCGCCAGCACGGTGACGGTCTGGTCGCCTTCCTGCCACAGCACTTCGCAGATCTCCATCTCGCCCTTGCCCTTGAGGTCGATGGCGTGCAATTGCCGGCAGGCCGCGCGCAGCACGGTGTTGAGCCGCTCGGCGGTGGTGCGGGAGGTAATGATCTGGCCGCGAATCGCCACCCCGGACAGGCGTGCCGCAAAGTTGACGCTGTCGCCGAACAGATCGCCGTCGCGGTCGATGGCCGGGCCGAAGTGATAGCCGATGCGCGCACCGAGCTGCACGCCGCCGGTGGGCGGAAGCTGCGCGAGGGCATTCTGCATGTCGATGGCCGCGAGCGTGGCGGTATTGGCATCGGGGAACACCGCCATCACCTCGTCGCCGATGGTCTTGATGACGCGCCCGCCCTTGGCCTGCGTGCAAGCGATGAAGGCCTCCACGCAGCTTTGCACCGCGGCAAAGGCGAGCGTGTCGCCGACCGTGTCGTAGAGCTTGGTGCTGCCGCTGACATCGGCGAACAGGATGGCGCCTTCGATGGGTTGTTCCATGGGATATGCGTCTGGCGCCGGAGGCGCGGTGGTGAATGTCAGGGCGGAGTGTGGCGCAGATCATGTTGCGCGACAAGCAGCGCGCCATCCCCGCATTGAGTACCAAAAGTCCAGCATTGGCGGGCCTCGCAGGCCGCTTTTGGTCTGGACGCCGCGCCAGTGCTTGAGTTTGCCTGCAATGAAAAAGGCCGGTGCCATTTGCATGACACCGGCCCGTCGGGATTGCGTGGATCAGTCAGCGGCCGAGTGCGCCTGCGGCAGTGCCGATGAGCGTCCGCCATCGCGGTCGTCCGGTCCCTTGCGGCCATAGCGGACCAGTCCGACCAGATTCATGATGATGCGGTACACCAATCGAACCAGCAGCAAAGTAAGAATTACATCGGTGATCGTAAAGAACATCGCGCGACCTGCTCCCCAGCGTTCCTTTCGTACCGGGTAGTCTGAGTGGGCGTCCTTCACAACGCGATAGGCCAGTCGCCCCAGCTTTTTCAAAACCCGATACACCAACCGCACCAGCACCAACGCAAGGATCGCCTCAACGAACGTCAGCACAAACGCCACAAACGGGTTCCAGCGTGCTTCGCGGGCATGGTACTTGGCGATCGCGCGATCGCGCGTGATCTCGATGCTGTCGTAGAACGTTGG
>CAYSKY010000087.1:287-1110 GCA_964431425.1 uncultured Burkholderiales bacterium | reverse complement strand
GGCCTGCTCGACGAACTGCTGGCCAGTGAAGCCCTTCGGCGCCTTCGCCCAGAGCCAGTGCCACCGGCATCATGCCGGCGATGAGCGCGAAGGTGGTCATGAGGATGGGGCGCAGGCGCACCCGGCCGGCATGCATCAGCGCTTCCTCGCGGTTGACGCCCTTGGCTTCCTCTTTGCGTGCGCAGTCCAGCAGCAGGATGGCGTTTTTCGCCACCAGGCCCATGAGCATGATGATGCCGATGAAGCTCATCAGGTTGAGCGTGCCTCGGGTGATGAGCAGTGCCAGCACCACGCCGATCAGCGACAGTGGCAGCGACATCATGATCGGCAGGGGCGCCGTGAACGAGCCGAACTGGATCACCAGCGTGAGATACATGAGGCCGATGCCCATCACCAGCGCGATGCCCATTTCGGAGAACACTTCCTGCTGCTCGCGCGAGTCACCGCCCAGCTCGAGGCCGAAGCCGGCCGGGAAGTCGATCTGCTTGGCGATCTTCATCGCATCGGCCGTCACTTCGCCGGGTGAACGGCCCTGGGCGTTGGCCGAGACCGTGATGGTGCGCTTGCCGTCAGTGTGCTCGATGCGCGCCGGGCCCTTGCCCATGCTGATGCTGGCGATCTGGTTGAGCGGCACCATCATGTTCGATCCCGCCACCGACACCGGCAGGTGCTCGATGTTGGAGGCACTGACACGGTCATCCGGATGCAGGCGCACCGCCACGTCGCGCGCTTCGCCCGTCGGGTCCACCCAGTCGCCGACTTCGTCGCCGGCGAAGGCCACCCGCAGCGTCTGCGTTGTTTTTTACACTTATATGAGCAGAGG
>CAYSKY010000087.1:0-277 GCA_964431425.1 uncultured Burkholderiales bacterium | reverse complement strand
CCAGCGCATGGGCGAGCCCGCGGTTGAGTTCGATCTTGAGTTCATCCTTCGGGTCCTGTTCGGACAGGCCCACGTCGACCGCGCCCGGCACTTTGGCGAGCTTTTCCATGAAGTCGCCGGTGATGGCCAGGAGCTTGCGCGAGTCCGGGCCCGAGAACTGGATCTGCACCGGCTTTCTTGCGCCGTTGTTGAGGTCGTCCAGCACCACGTACTCGGCGCCGATCAGGCGGGCGAGCACCTTGCGCAGGTCGACGGCAATCTCGGCCGCAGAGCGTTT
>CAYSKY010000086.1:6190-9927 GCA_964431425.1 uncultured Burkholderiales bacterium | reverse complement strand
GCTTGGAATAGCGCGTTCCCCGCTCCTCGACGAAGACCAGGTCGCGGCCTCTCAAAACAGCTTTTAGTTCGGGCAAAGCCGGGAAAACCTGATTGACGATGACGCCGATGGTGGAGTCACCCGGGCCACCCTGTTCGACAACCAGGGGATCAGATGCTGCGGTTTTGCTGTTGCTGCGGATCCGCACGACAGCAAGTTGAATGGTGCGCCCCTTGGGGCTCGCGTGCTCTTCGGGGGCCGTGACATAACCGCAATCCGACCGGGCTGCAACGTCGGCAGGCAGGTCAAAAACCTTGCAATCGACGGTTTGCCAGGCAGGACCGAATTTGGCACGCGCAGGCGTCGCGGCATGGACGGCGCCGCTGCCGGCGATAAACACCACTGCAGTCAGAAGAATCGTTTTGATCCGCATGCCAATGCGTGGCTTCGGGTACGAAATTGTTTCCATCTTGATGTGCTCCAGTTGCTCTCAAATTAAGTGTTCATTTGCCGACACCGCGCAGCTTGCCTTCGATGTGCTCGGGAGCCTCAATGGTGCGCAACCACTTCACCGAGCCAACCGTCCATCTTGGGTCCAGCTTGCGCAACTCGGCCACGAGCCCCGGCAGGTGCGCCGCACCGTAGGTGATGAAAATCTTGTCGTCAATCGACCGCATGATCCGCATCGCGAGCGCGCGGTTGCGAAAATCCAGAATCACCGGCTCCATACGGCCGGGGGGAGCATTTTCCGTCGGCTGCCCAAGTGAGAACATTCCCCTGCAAGTCACGCCGCCCAGCGTTTTCTGTGACTCACTGCCATTCTTCAACCATTCGACCACCTTCAGCATGAGCGCGCTGTCGTTGGTGGCAGGCCTGGGCTGGAAGTCGTTGGCATGCGCCTTCGCGAAAGCCTGGTTTTCGCGCATCAAGCGCTCGTATTCCGCCTTGAGCTCGATGGCATCCACGTCGGCAACGAGGTGGCGTTTCGGATGCTCGGCCTTATCGGCTTCCAGCAGACCAAAGTAGTCGAGCTGGAACTTCATCCCACAGACCTCACCAATCGACTTGTAGGTGCCGCTCAGGTCGCTACCGCCCACCAGTTCGTGCGAGAGCTTCTCAAAGAAGGCCTTTGATTCCGGCGTGGGGGTCTGCACGCCTTCGTACCAGCTGACGTAGCCCTCTGACAAAGCCTTCTCCACGTCGTAGATGACGGCCTGGTAGAAGTGCTCGGAGCCGATGTGCTGCATGCCCTGGAAAACGACACGTTTCGAGCCGTTCGTCAGCGATACCTGAGGGACCGTTGCGGGCCGGGTGTCGGTGACGACCATCAGGTAGTAGAAAGGCGCCGCGACCAGAACACCGAGAGTCAACGTCCAGCCGAGCAGGGGCCGCCACCAGACCGAAACGAACGGCCGCCCCGCAGCGACTGGGGACGAGCGGCGCAGCAGCCAAGCCGTCGCAGCCGCCAGTGCCGCGGCAAACAACACCACCGTCGCGAGCAGCCCATAGCCCCAACCCAGAAGAATGGGCAGCCCGAGCGCGAACGCGAGAAACAATACAAACCAGCCGATCGCCTGCAGGCGGATGCGCCAGGGCGAAAGTGGCTGGGTACCGGATGTGGCGAGAAGTGGATCCATGTCCGACGTCACTTTCATACTTGCACCTTCATTCGCATTCCTTGCGCAGTTGCGAAGCGGACTTCCGTCAACTTCGCTGGGGCAACTGCGGTAGCAGGGTGGCGGCTACGGTGAGGTCAAGGCACTTGATAACAAAGCACATAAGCCCATCGCCAATGCAAACCACCGCGATGGCGGTTCCGGCAGCGAAGGGCTGACACGCGCCAGCCCTTCCTTGCTGCTGCGAACGCTCGTCAGTTGCGCGGTTCGCCGTCGCGGTTTACCAGGATGGTGCGGCCCGGCGGGTAGGACAGCTGGGCGCGATACTCGCTGCCACGGAAGTCGTAAGTCACTTCCCAATAGGACGGCCGACCACGATCCGATGTGCGGCAGCGCTCGACTTCCCGCCCTTCGTCCCCGCCGCGCCCTGCCCCCGCCCCCAACGCCGCACCGGCCAGGGCACCCGCCGCCGTGGCCGCACTTTGACCGCGCCCGCGTCCCACCTGGTGCCCGAGCACGCCACCGATCACCGCCCCCAGCAACGCCGCCCCCGCCTTGCTGCCATTGTTACTGTCCGAGTTGTATTCATGTTCCGTCCAGCAGCGCTCATTGGGCGAGCCGTACATGGCACGTGCCGATGTGATGCGGGCTTCGGTCAGGTCCTCATTGGGGCGCCGCCGATAGTCGTAGGCCGGCTGCGGCGAGGGCTCGGGATAGTAATCGTAGTCACGCGAATGACTGACAGGACGAACCGAGGAGATCTTGTCGTTCAGCCCCAGGCGCGCCAGCGATTCATAGTTGCCGCGCCGCAGGACCACGCAGCGGCCGCGGAAGTTTGCATCGTCGCAGACCTCCCAGACACCACGATCAACGATGGCCGATGATGCCCGGTCGTTAAATCCGGTATTGCCGAAATTGGACACCGTGTCGGACGCGTAGAAAACACGGCCGCGAAAGTTCTCATGTTCATAGAAATTGATCGCAGCCGTAGCTGACGAACAAACTGCCATTGAAACAACCAACGCCAATCCCCTGTATTTCATGTTTGCGCTCCGATGATTGAGAAAAGTGCCTAACGCGTGGCTAACGTACCGCAACTGAAATCTAACCCAGAAATACGACGGGCGGCATTGGCCCTTGGGCCAATACGCTGCAAGGCCCGGCTGGGGAATTTGGTGCATCATGCCTGTCGTTTGTGGCGTTCTGCATCACCATTCCCGCAGGTACTTCAAAGACTGGAAAAAAACATGCCCGCCCTGGGACTCAACCACTACAATCTGCGCGCCGATGCGGCGCTGACCGAAGCGCTGTGCCGGTTTTATGTGGACGTGATCGGCATGCGCATCGGCCCGCGCCCGCCTTTCAACTTTGCGGGTTACTGGCTCTATCTCGGCGGACAACCGGTGCTGCATCTGGTGGTGGCGCCGCCAACCGAAACGCGCCCCGCGCATGTCCGCGGCACCTTTGATCATGTGGCCTTCACCTGCGAAGACCTGCCGGCGTTCGAGCAACACCTCACGCGGCAAAATATCGATTACCGCAAGTCCACCATACCCGGCAGCCACGTGTGTCAGTTGTTTCTGGCGGACCCGGCGGGCAACGGGGTGGAATTGAATTTCGATCTGACTGAGTAGCTTCCCCTGCCCGCCCCGGCGCACGCATGGAGATCCGCACATGAGCACCATCATTCCCGGCCGCCAGACGGCCCAGTTCGAAGGACCCTTTGTGGTATTCCTGATCGGCATGCGCATCAATGCGCTGTGGAAACTGCACCAGTGGCTGCCGGTCACCCGCGCCATGCCGAAGAGGCTGGCGGAGTTGCAGGCACATCCCGAACTGGGCATGCTGGGTGGCGAGATGTGGTTTGGCCGCACTACGATCCTTGTTCAGTACTGGCGCTCGCTGGAGCAGTTGCTGGCCTATGCCACCAATCGCGATGCCGAACACCTGCCCGCCTGGCGCGACTTCAACCGCAAGCTGGCTGCGACCGGGGATGTGGGTGTCTGGCATGAGACCTACACCGTGGCGCCGGGCGGCTATGAAAACATTTACGTGAACATGCCCGCGTTCGGACTGGGCAAGGTGGGGACGCTGGTGCCGGCATCAGGGAACCTGACGGCTGCACGCGACCGGCTCAAGGCG
>CAYSKY010000086.1:0-6180 GCA_964431425.1 uncultured Burkholderiales bacterium | reverse complement strand
AAGGGCTTGTGCAATGAAGGAAGCAGCGCCATCCATCGAACCCATCTACGTCAAAAACGCCGCGGCACTGCGTCGCTGGTTTGCCAGGAACGCCGCCACCGAGACTGAACTCATCGCCGGTTTCATGAAGGTCGGCAGCGGGGTGCCCAGCATTACGCGGCCGGAGTCCGTGGATGAAGCGCTGTGCGTCGGCTGGATCGATGGCCGCCGCACCGGGATTGATGAGCATCGCTACATGATCCGCTTCACACCCCGCAAGCGCACATCACACTGGAGCGCAGTGAACATCCGGCGGGTGGGCGAACTCACAGCGGAAGGCCGCATGCAGCCGGCGGGGTTGGTGGCGTTTTCTCATCGCACCGAAGAGCGGTCCGTGAAAGCTTCCTACGAGCAGCCGGGAATGCCGGAGTTGCCGCCGGAATTTGTGGCGGTGTTCAAGCGGCAGAAAAAGGCCTGGGCATATTTTGAAGCGCAGCCGGCGGGCTATCGCAAGAAGGAAATCTGGCGGGTCATCAGTGCCAAGCAGCACGCCACGCGGGAGAAGCGGCTGGCGGCGCTGATCGCGGCGAGTGCCGAGGGGAAGCGGATTCTTTGACCCGCCCCCGCGGTCGAGTCCGAATTGACTCACGCATCAGAAAACCTTCCCCGGCGAAGGCCGAGGGTGAGGCGGGGAATTCGCGGAGCATGCTCCGCGCCCGTCGAACGACAATCCGATGCAACGGATTGGCCCAATTGGAGGCCTATCAATAATTGTTCGAACTTGGCCCCCGGCCTTCGCCGGGGAAGGTACTTCTCTCCACTGCCTCACCCATGACGATTGGCGCGCACCAGCCTCTCAAGGCGCCCGCACACAGTCAAACGTATTGACGATTTCCGGCCCCAGGTCAACCACATCAAAGTCGGTGACGCGGATGGTGTTGAAGGTCTGGTTGGTAATCCCGAGGTTGGCCCATTTCGCCGTCGAGAGCTTGTCATCCGCAAACGTGAGCGCGATGTTGCCGCCGTCGGAGAGGATCATTCCGTACTTCTTCATGGCCCGCAGGATGACGCGGGCGCTGGCGTTGTAGGGCGTTTCGTCAAAGCTGGCCTTGAGCCGGAAGCGCACGCCGTACGGCGGCGCATCGGGGTTGCCACTGCTGGGCCCGCCGGCATGTGTGGCGGGCCGCACGAACACACCCGCCTTCATGCGCGGGTTCGGCAAGATGAACCGCAGTGCGTGCGGCACATCGCCAGCCGCCACTTCGTCGGCCGTGGGAATCAGCGCTGCCATCGGCAGGCCGGCGGCATCGGCAGACGTGCACTGGTCGCCGCGCAACACGTCGGTGTATTGCTTGGTCAGGTCCCACACAAACGCCCCCAGCGCCACCATGCTGCTGGCGGTGCCGGTCGCGTTGTAAAGCTCGTAGAGTTTTTTCTCGGTGCGCTCTACCACCAGCACGTGACAATCTTCGTTGGCACGGTCGCAGGCGTAACCCGGGTTGCCCTCGGTATTCCCATTGAGGGGCAGCGGCATTTGCAGCGGCGTCGCCTCGCCATCCGGCAGGTAGTACCCAGGCGCTGCGCTCACCGTGCCGCGCGGTGTGGTGTTATCCGCATACAGGATGGCGATGGAACGGTCGGTCTGCAGCACGTTGCCGTTGCCCCAGCCGCCAAGCCCCCCGTTGAGGACCGGTGTCGCCAACACAGTGATGATCGCCGCTGACCGATTTGAGATCGGAAACACCGACACATCCTTGTTCCAGGGATTCGGTTTCTCGAACAACCCCGGCAGCACCGCCGAATTCACCGCAATCCCGCTCTGCGATCCCACAATCGTTCCGGTAACCGTATCGGTGGCCGTGATCGAACGCGTACCCGTCGTGTTCAGCGTCACGGGAAACGAATGCGTGCCGTTGTCTGGCGCTGTGAAGGTGTAATCCGCCGGAAGAACAGCCGCACCGTCGCTGCTGGTGAAATGCACAGTCCCGCGATAGCCCGTGGCCACGTTTCCAAAGCTGTCGCGCGCGGTGACGGTGATGTTGCCGGCGACGCCGACCGTCTGCGGGTTCGGAAAGCCCGCCACGGTGAGCGTCGCGGCGGCGCCGGGGTTCACGATGATGGTGACGTCCGAATTGCCGGTCAGCTGGCTGTCGCTGACCGAGAGGTGCAGCACATACGCGCCGGCCACCGTGAACGAGGCCGTGGTACCGGCTGCATTGGCATTGGCGAACGTGACCGTGCCCGGACCACTCAGGCGCGACCAGTTGTAGGTCAGCGCGGATGGCGGCTCGGGCAGGCCGTCGTCGGTGGCCGAACCGGCCAGTGTGGCGCCGGCAGGCAGCGTGATGACCTGTGCGCCACCCGCATTGGCCAACGGCGCCTGGTTCACCGGCAGGCGTGCCTTCACTGCGACGATATCGGAAGCGTTTACCGAGCCCGAGGTGTTCACGTCGTAACGATACGTGCCGGAACCGGCCGCCTGCCCTGCACGTGCCTTGACGCCGGCAATGTCAGCAGCAGTACGCCTGCCGGAACTGTTGAAGTCCCCCAGCAGGAAACCCAGCGAGACCGTGAATATCTGGGGGCTGCCATTGACGTTGGTGAGCCGCACGGTCACGCGTACGTTGTCGTCCAGGTTGGAGATGCCGGCGAGGGAGACGATGACTTCCTTGCTGCTGCTCGGGCTGAAGGCTGCGCCGGCGGAACCGAAGGGGTTCGAGGCAGCGTCAAACAACGAGGCATTGCCGGCGATGGTGATATCAGTATCGAAGGTGAAAACGATCTTGAGCCCGTCGCCGTAATGGCGCGTCTCGAAGGTGATCGGGCCGTTGATGGCGGCTGTCGTATTGATCGGCAGGTCGTACGTCATGCCGTTATGAACCTTGCGCGAGGCCACGCTGATCAGGTTCTGGGCGTCGGCAAGGGAAGCCAGCATCAGTGCGGCCAGCGCAAAAATGCCGGCGAAAAAACGTTTGGCGCCATGGCGGGACGTTGCCCTCATGCCCGGCATCGCATTATCTGATTGGCGTGCTGTGGTTGCGGCTCGCATATCGACTCCTCCCAAATTGCGGGTTTCCAGCGCGCCTCCCAACGCGATGCACCTGCCGCGCCCGAACCGGGTTCAGCAGACGGCCCAGTGTAGCCGCGTCCGGCACCCATCGGCATACCCTGTTCGTGTGGCGGCCAGTTTGTCGGCGGCAAGCGACATAATGCTGAACGTCCACATCCGATGGAGGAGACCACCATGACCCGCTTCCGCTGCCTGCTGATTGCCGCCCTCACCGTCTGGACAATCGGCGCCCGTGCCCAGGATTTCCCCGCCAAACAGGTCACCTTTGTGGTGCCCTTCGCAGCCGGCACCGCCACCGACCAGCTGGCACGCGCCATCGGCCTCGGGTTCACCAGCGAATCCAAACAATCCGTGGTGGTGGACAACAAACCCGGCGCCAATGGCTTCATTGCCGCGCAGGCCGTGGCCAAGGCGGCCCCAGACGGCTACACGTTGCTGATCACCACCAACACCACGCATGCGGCCAACGAGCACCTGTACAAATCCCTGCCGTACGATCCGGTGAAGGACTTTGCCCCCATCACGGCATTGGGCCGCGGCGGGCAGGTGATGATCGTCAACCTCAAGGTGCCTGCCAATTCGGTGAGCGAGTTCATTGCGCTGGCGAAAAAATCGCCCGGCAAATACACCTTCGGCAGCGGCAGTTCGTCGAGCCGCATCGCCGGTGAACTGTTGCAGCAGATGACCGGCATCCAGTTGCTGCACGTACCGTACAAAAGCAACACGCTGGCGGTTACGGATTTGATCGGCGGACAGATCGACATGATGATCACCGACACGGCCACCGGCCTGCCGCAGGTGAAGGGCGGCAAGGTGCGGGCACTGGGCATGTCCAGCCCGAAGCGTTCGCCACTGGCACCGGATGTGCCCACCATCGCCGAGGCCGGCGTGAAAGGGTACGAGATGACCTACTGGTTCGCCGCCTACGCACCGGCCGGCACGCCGCCGGCCATTGTGGACAAGCTCAACCAGCTGCTCATCAAGGCGGCCGGCAGCCCGGCGGGCGCCACCTTCTACAACAGCACCGGCGCCGACATCTTCACCAACTCACCCGCCGAGATGGCGAAGTTCCAGGCCAGCGAATCGGCGCGCTGGGGGAAGATCGTGAAGTCGGCCGGCATCGTGGCCGAATAAGCGGCGATATCCGCGGCAGAACCAGGCGGCAAGGTCACGCCTGACACGCGCCGGCGTGCCCAATGCACACTGCCGCGGGAGCATAAAACAGCAAAAGTCCAGCACTGGCGCGGCTTCACAGACCAAAATGGCCTGAAAGCCGCGCCAGTGCTGGACTTTTACCAATGCCTGCTATGAAGCGCCGGCAGCGGCTATTTCTGAACGCTTCCCGGCAGCGGGCTGTTGCCGGCCGGATTGCCGTCGGTCTTGCGCAGTTCGCGCTCAAACATCCGCGTCTTGATCTGGTCGCGCGTCAGCGTACCCTTGCGTGTGGTGTCCCACGAATCAAAGCGGCGGTTGTAGTAAGCCACGTATTCGTCGCGCGTGACCATGCCGTCGCGGTTGGTATCCATAGCGGTGTGGATGCGATCAAAGTCCTGCTCGTTCATGACGTAATCGGTGGTGGCGGCGGCCGAGGCCATGGCCGAGGCAGCCAGCAGGGTGATGGATGCAATACCTGCGGCGATGTTGGTGCGCTTGCTCATTTGAAGTCTCCTGAAGAGTGTGGTTGCGGGTGACATCAACACTGTGCCGCCCGTACCGCGGTGGGTCTGTTCGTCAGCGAACGCCCGCGCCGGGATAGCCCGGGCCCACCCCGGAAGGCACGACCCGCCGCGGGCCGCCGTCTGCTACCGCACCGACGGCCCGGCGCCGCCGCGGCAACATGAGTGGACCGCATATGCGGCGCTTCCCAGGAGGATCGGGCGATGCAAGCCAACCACCAGACACGCTCGGTGCCGTCATGATTCACGACCTGCCCCGGCAAAAATCGGCCACCCTGTCGGTGGTCAATCCGCGACTTTCGCAGCCGCAACTGCTGCGCGCATCGCACCATGTGCCGCACGGATTTTCCGACCGCTTCGCGCTGGCCGTGACCAAGCTGCTGCGGCTGCTGGCCGATACGTTTTTCGCCAAACGTTACGGCCACCGCGCCATCGTGCTTGAAACGGTCGCCGCCGTTCCCGGCATGGTCGGTGCCACCATCACCCACCTCACGTGCCTGCGGCGCATGGTCGACGACGACGGCTGGATCCGCACCCTGATGGAAGAGGCCGAAAACGAGCGCATGCACCTCATGACCTTTGTCTGCATCGCCAAACCGACGCTGTTCGAGCGGATGGTGGTGATGCTTGCGCAATGGCTGTTCTACGTCGGGTTCTTCCTGCTGTACCTGGTTTCGCGGCGCACTGCGCACCGGCTGGTGGGTTACTTTGAGGAAGAAGCTGTACTCAGCTACACCCTGTACCTGAAGGAAATCGACGAAGGCCGCGTTCCCAACCTGCCGGCGCCGAGCATCGCCACGTACTACTGGCAGTTGCCGGAGCAGGCCACCTTGCGCGATGTCGTGCTGGTGGTGCGTGCCGATGAAGCGCATCACCGCGACATCAATCACAGTTTTGCCAGCGAACTGGCCGGAACCGCTGGCGGCCACCACACGATCGCGCCCTACCCGCCGCACAGCGACGACCTGCGGCGCTAGCGCGGCATCCGGGCGGGCTGGCATACTGCCCGTCCCTGCCCGACGCTGTCCGCCATGAATCAATCGATCATCCACGTCTCGCTGGTCGTACGCGATTACGACGAAGCCATCGACTTTTACGTCCACAAACTCGGCTTCACGCTTGTCGAAGACACCTATGTACCGGAGCAGGACAAGCGCTGGGTGGTGGTCGCCCCGCCCGGCTCCACGGGCTGCACGCTGCTACTGGCACAGGCATCCAAGCCGGAGCAGGCACCCTTCATCGGCAACCAGGCCGGCGGGCGCGTGTTCCTGTTCCTCGCCACCGACGACTTCTGGCGCGACTACCGCCGCATGGTGGCGCAGGGTATCCGCTTTGTGCGCGAACCGAAGGAAGAGCCCTATGGCACGGTGGCGGTGTTTGCGGATCTGTACGGAACGCTGTGGGATCTGATTGAGCGCAAGGGTTGATCTGGCGCGTTTGCGCCAAGAAAATCCC
>CAYSKY010000085.1:7282-9954 GCA_964431425.1 uncultured Burkholderiales bacterium | reverse complement strand
AGTGCAGCGTCCACAATGCAACCAGGGCCGCAGCCAGATTGACCAGCGACTCAAAAGCGTCCGACAGCAGGCCCACCGAGCCGGTGAAATGCCAGGCGCCGAACTTGAGCGCGATGGTGAGGACGGACGTGGCCACCGAAAGCCAGGCATAGAATATCGAAGATCGTGTGGTGGACGTCATTCCGCCAACTCCGGCAGGTCGGCAAAATAGCGCAATGCCTCCACGTTCGCCAGCGCTTCCTGATTGGCCACCGGCATTCCATGCACCACGTTGCGCACCGCCAGCTCAACGATCTTTCCACTCTTGGTGCGCGGTATGTCGGGTACCTGAACGATCTTGGCCGGTACGTGGCGCGCCGTGGTGTTTGCCCGGATCGTTTCCCTGATCTTGCGAATCAGTGCATCGTCCAGGGTGCTACCTTGGCGCAGGCGGACAAACAGCACCACGCGCACGTCGCGCGGGTGCGCCGGCGGCCAATCCTGCCCGATGACGAGGCTCTCCTCGACTTCGTCCAGCTTCTCCACCTGCCGGTAGATTTCCGCCGTGCCGATGCGAACACCGCCCGGGTTGAGCACCGCATCCGACCTGCCGTGAATGATCAGGCCGTCATGCCGGGTGATTTCACAGTAGTCGCCGTGGGTCCATATATTGGGGAAGCGCTCAAAGTAGGCGCGATGATAGCGGCGGTCGCCGGGATCATTCCAGAAGCCCAGCGGCATGGTCGGAAACGGCCGGGTACAAACCAGTTCGCCTTTTTGTCCACGTACCGGCCGGCCCCCGTCATCGACAACCTCCACCGCCATTCCCAACAACCGGCACTGCAATTCGCCGCGGTAAACCGGCAGGGTCGGATTGCCCCCGGCGAAGCACGCCACGATATCGGTGCCGCCACTGATCGCGGCAAGGCAGACATCTTCTTTGATGGCGCGGTAAACGTATTCGAACCCTTCCGGTGACAAGGGGGAACCCGTTGCGAGCACCATGCGCATCGCATCCAGGCGGTGCGTCATCACCGGCTGCAAATTGAGCTTTCCGATGGCGTCGATGTACTTTGCCGAGACGCCGAAGTGGGTGATGCGCTCTTCCGAAGCGTAATCGAACAGAACGCTGCCGCGCCCCAAAAATGGCGATCCGTCGTAGAGCAGGATGGTGGCATCGGCCGCCAGCGCCGAAACCAGCCAGTTCCACATCATCCAGCCGCAGGTGGTGTAGTAAAAAACGCGGTCACCTGCCCGGATATCGCAGTGCAGACGGTGCTCCTTCGCATGCATGAGCAATACGCCACCCGCGCCGTGAATGATGCATTTGGGGACGCCGGTGGTTCCTGATGAATACAGGATCAACAGCGGATGATTGAAGGGCAATTGCGCAAATGCAATTTCGCCGGGCTCGAAGGCCGCAACAAAATCCTCCCAACGCACGGCACGATCCAAGCCGCTCAAGTCACCGCCATCGCTGATGTAGGACACCATGACGAGCACCCTGACGCTGGGGAGTCTTGCCGCAACCGCCGCGACTGCCTCCAGGCTGGAAATTCGCTTGCCGCTGCCGAAGTAACCATCCGCGGCGATGAGAATCACCGGCTCGACCTGGCCGAAACGGTCGATGACGCCTTGAGGCCCGAAGTCTGGAGAGCACGATGTCCATACCGCCCCGATACTGGCCGCGGCCAGCATCGCGATTATCGTTTCCGGCAGATTGGGAAGGTAAGCCGCCACACGGTCGCCAGGCTGGACACCTGCGGCCGCCAGCGCCTGCGCGAAACGCGAGACCTCGTCATACAGCCGCCCGCGGGACAAGCGGCGGACGACCTTGGTCTCGCCACGAAACACCACGGCATCCGTGCCATCACGCCTCTTGAGAAGATTCTGAGCAAAATTGAGGCGCGCATCCGGGAAAAAGCGCGCGCCGGGCATGTCTGCCGGATTGGAAACCGCGACTTCCCCACGCGTCTGCGCAACGATCTGGGCGTAGTCCCAGACGGTGGTCCAGAATTGTCCGAGGTTATCGATCGACCACCCGTGCAGCGCGCCGTAGCTTTCAACATTGACGCAGTAACGTGAGTGTACGAGCCGCGAAAACGCCACCAAGTTGCTGGCGGCGACGGATTCGGCGGATGGCTTCCAGAGCGGGAGTGCGGCGTCCTGCATCAGGCTGTCGGCATCAACGCGTTGGCGGCACGGTGGGATGTTCCGACCGATGGCGGACGGAACCCGCGTTCAGATAGCGACGATGAAATCAGCCGCCGTCTTCGCTCGCACTTCGTCGAGCGTTACCCCGGGATGCAGTTCGATCAGCGCGAGGCCGACCAGCGGCTTGACTTCAAATACGCACAGGTCGGTGATGATCAGGTTGACAACACCCTTGCCCGTCAGCGGCAACGAGCAGTGTTTGAGGATTTTGGATGCGCCGTCCTTCGAACAATGCTCCATCAGTACCACCACGCGCCTGACACCGGAGACCAGATCCATCGCTCCGCCGGGGCCCTTCACCATCTTGCCCGGAACCATCCAGTTGGCAAGATCACCATTCTCGGCCACTTCCAACCCGCCGAGAATTGACAGGTCGATGTGCCCGCCCCGAATCATGCCGAACGAATCCGCGCTGGAGAAAAAACTCGACCCCGCAATCGTGGTGATGGTCTGCTTGCCGGCATTGATCAGGTCGGGAT
>CAYSKY010000085.1:3207-7272 GCA_964431425.1 uncultured Burkholderiales bacterium | reverse complement strand
GCTCAACACCGTCGTCGGTCTGATGATCATCACCCATCCTGGAGAGACAGCTGTGGCGCTGACGTTGATGATCGCGATCCTGCTGATCCTCGGTGGCGTGTTTCGCATCGTGGCCGGTTTCGCCGTGAAGTATCAAAACCGTTTGTGGCTCATCCTGCACGGAGCCATTTCGCTGCTGCTGGCCTACTCGATCCTCTCCGACTGGCCGATGTCAGGCTTGTGGGTCGTCGGGACATTCGTCGGGATCGACCTGATCTTCAGCCGGAAACGGCCCGATGCCCAGCAGGCCGTTCTCAGACTGAAGATGCACCGTCATGCCATCCGGAATGTGGTTCGCGACCAAAGTCGGTATGCCGATACCGAGATTCACGTAATAACCGTCGCGCAACTCTTTGGCCGCCCGCTTTGCCATCAAATCGCGGATGGGTGAGTCCTTTTTTGAAGCCGCCGCGCCGGAGACCGTGCGGAATTCAATGCGCTTCTCGTACTTCGGCCCCTGGATGATGCGGTCCACAAAAATGCCCGGCGTATGGATCTGGTCCGGATCGAGTTCACCCACTTCCACCAGTTGTTCCACTTCTGCCACGGTGACTTTGCCGCAGGTGGCGATCATCGGGTTGAAATTGCGGGAGGTCTTGCGGTAGACCAGGTTGCCGGCCTTGTCGCCCTTCCATGCCTTGACGATGGAGACATCGGCATGAATGGCTTCTTCCAGCACGTACTCCTTGCCGCCGAAATTATGCGTGTGTTTGTCTTCGGCGAGCCTTGTCCCGAACGCGGTGCGCGTATAGAACCCGGGGATCCCGGCGCCACCGGCACGAAACTTCTCTGCCAGCGTGCCCTGCGGCACCAGTTGCAGTTCAAGTTCGCCCGCCAGAACCTGCCGCTCAAATTCCTTGTTTTCGCCCACGTAGGAGGCGATCACCTTTTTCACCTGGCGGGTTTTGAGCAGCAATCCCATGCCGAAGTCATCCACGCCGGCGTTGTTACCCGCAATCGTCAAGTTGCGCGTGCCGCTGTCGACCAGTGCCGCAATCAGGTTTTCCGGTATGCCGCACAGCCCGAATCCGCCGGCGGCAATCGTCATGCCGTCGTGAAGAATGCCAGCCAATGCGGACTTGGCATCACCATAGACTTTGCTCATGTGCTACTCCTTTGCCCTGTCTGGGAGGCGCGGCCTCAATCGAGCCGGCCACCGACCAATTTAAGATCCGTCCTGCGTTTGGTTGCCGCGATTATCGCTGCTTTCGCCCCAGCGATCATCGTATTGAGCGAAAGTGCGGGCGTGTCGCGGCGTCCGACAATCTGCGATTCCATGAACGGCACATGGATGAAGCCGGCGCGCGCCGTGTACCGGTTGATGGCGATATGGTGCAACACACCATATATAAGGTGGTTGCAGACAAAAGTGCCGGCCGTGTTGGAAACTTCCGCCGGCACGCCCGCCTTGATCATCGCCGCCACCATCGCCTTGGCTGGCGCTGTGCAAAAGTAAGCGGCCGGGCCGTCGCGATAGATCGGCTGGTCGATGAGTTGAACACCGGCGTTGTCCGGTATCGCCGCATCGTCCACATTGATGGCAACCCGCTCTACGCTCATGCGTGAGCGGCCACCGGCCTGACCAAAGCACAGCACAACATCGGGTTGAAATTTATCGATGGCTCTTTTTGCGGTATCGATCGCCCGGCCGAATTCAGTGGGAATCTTCAGCTTTTCGATCCGGCAACCGGACATCACGTCCGGTAGCGCGCGCACAATCTCCCACGACGGATTGCTGGCCTCGCCCCCGAATGGGGTGAAGCCCGTTACCAGCACGCGCTTGCTGGATCGGGCGGCCATCAGATCTTCACACTTTCGCCAGTGAATTCCGATCCGCGCCCGACGCGTGCGGGGCGAAGCATTTCCACATGGGGAATGCCGTCTTCAATGTACATGTCCGACGCGGTTGCAAAGCCGAAGGCTTGGTAAAACTTCTCCAGCCGCTGCTGGGCACCGATACGGTTGTCCGCGCCCGGGTACAGTAACTCGTGGCGACGAACCGCCTCTGCCATCAGCAACCTGCCGTAACCCTTGAGCCTGGTGGCACGGGGCGTCACCACGCGCCCGATGGAAGGCTCCGTGAATTTCACGCCCGGATCAACGATGCGGCAATAGGCAGCCAGCTGCCGTTCGGGCCCGCTACCCGCCCAGCCCAGCAGATGCCAGGAACGCAGATCCGCGCCGTCGTTGTCCTGGAAAGGGCAGTTCTGCTCCATCACGAACACATCAATACGCGCCTCGGAGGCCGCGTACCAGTCGCGAATCGGCAGGTCGTCGAAACGCGCGAATTGCCAGTTCAACACAGTCCTATTTGGCCTTGGCGAGGTGCAGCCAGGTCTCGACCACCGTATCCGGATTCAGGGACATGGACTCAATACCCTCGTTCATCAGCCACTCGGCTAGATCGGGAAAATCGCTGGGACCCTGGCCGCAGATGCCGACGTACTTGCCCGCCTTGCGGCAGGCCTGGATGGCCATACTGAGCATGCGCTTGACCGCGGCGTCGCGTTCATCAAATGCGTCCATCACCAAGCCGGAATCGCGATCCAATGCGAGCGTCATCTGCGTCATGTCGTTCGAGCCAATCGAGAACCCGTCGAAGCGTTGCAGAAATTCGTCGGCCAGGATGGCGTTGGAGGGGATTTCGCACATCATGACAACCTTCAATCCGTTCTTGCCACGCTCGAGGCCGAAGCTGCGCATGATCTCCAGCACGGCATCAGCTTCCTTCAGCGTGCGCACGAACGGCACCATCAACTCCACGTTGGTGAGGCCCATCGTGTCCCGCACTGTTTTCATTGCTTCGCACTCGAGGCGGAAGCAATCGCGGAATGAACTGGCGATGTAACGCGAGGCGCCGCGAAAACCCAGCATGGGATTCTCTTCGGTCGGCTCATAGCGTGGGCCGCCGATGAGGTTGCGATACTCGTTGGACTTGAAGTCCGACAGGCGGACGATGACTTTCTTCGGCCAGAACGCCGCTGCAATGGTGGCGACGCCCTCGATCATCTTCGACTGATAGAACGCCACCGGGTTCGGGTAGCCGCGCGATTGCGCGAGAACCTGCTGCTTCAGGTCCGACGGTAGACGGTCGTGTTCCAGGCAGGCTTTCGGATGTATGCCGATGGTATTTGAGATAATGAATTCAAGGCGTGCCAGGCCGACGCCATCGTTGGGCAACTGTGCAAAGTCGAAGGCGAGCTCCGGGTTTCCCACATTCATCGCAATCTTGACCGGAATGGCCGGCATGTTGTCGAGCGCAATGGTCTGCACATCAAATGGCACCTTGCCACGATAGATGTAACCGGTGTCGCCCTCGCAGCAGCTCACCGTCAGGATTTCCCCTTCTTCGACCACATCCGTCGCATCCTCACAACCGACCACGGCGGGCACGCCAAGTTCGCGCGCGATGATGGCGGCGTGGCAGGTGCGGCCGCCACGATTGGTGACGATGGCCGAAGCACGCTTCATGACCGGCTCCCAATTGGGATCCGTCATGTCGGTGACTATGACATCGCCATCCTCAAAGCGGCCGATCTCATCGACGTTCTTGATGATGCGCGCCGGCCCCTGGCCGACCCTGCCGCCGATGGCACGTCCTTCAGCAATCTTTTTCCCGCCGGCACCAATGCGGTAGCGCGTCAGGGTGTCGGTGCGTGTCTCCTGGGACTTCACAGTTTCGGGTCTGGCTTGCAGGATATACAGCTTGCCGTCACCACCATCCTTGCCCCATTCGATATCCATGGGACGGCCGTAATGTGTTTCGATCGCCATCGCGTAGCGCGCCAGTTCCTCCACCTCGGCGTCGTTCAGCGAAAAGCGCTCCCGCTCAGCGGGAGCCACCTGTTGCGTCAAAACCGACCTTCCGGCCGATGCCGTTGCACCAAAAACCATTTTCTCGGCCTTTGTTCCCAAGGCACGTCGCAGCACCCCCGGTTGCCCGGCGCGCACACAGCGCTTGGAGACATAAAACTCGTCCGGATTGACGGCGCCCTGCACCACCATCTCGCCCAGTCCATAGCTGGA
>CAYSKY010000085.1:0-3197 GCA_964431425.1 uncultured Burkholderiales bacterium | reverse complement strand
GCGCAGGTGCTGGCGCGTCCGCGTCCGAGCAGCCATAGCTGGACGTGATGAAAACCACCTCGCGGAATCCGGATTCCGTATCCAGTGTAAACATGACCCCCGCTGATCCAGTGTCCGACCGCACCATGCGCTGCACCCCCGCCGACAACGCGACGTCGGCATGCGTGAAGCCCTTGTGAACACGGTAGGAAATGGCGCGATCGTTGTAGAGGGAGGCGAACACGTGCTTGATCGCTTCCAGCACGTTGTCGATTCCCTTGATGTTGAGGAAGGTCTCCTGCTGTCCTGCAAATGAGGCATCCGGCAGGTCCTCGGCTGTTGCGGAAGAGCGAACTGCCCAGGACGCCTCGGCGTCGCCCGCAGTCAGTTTCTGGTATGCCTCGCGTATGGACGCTTCCAGATCCGGCTGAAACGGGGCCTGCGTAATCCATTCACGGATCGCAGCACCGGCTTGCGACAGCGCCGTCAGATCCTCGACATTCAGCGCGACGAGCGCCGCCTGAATGCGGGCCGTTAGCCCGTTGTGGTCAAGAAAATTCCGGAAGGCCTCGACCGTGGTGGCAAAGCCGCCCGGCACGCGAACCCCGGCCTGGGAAAGCTGGGAAATCAACTCTCCCAGCGAGGAATTCTTGCCGCCAACCGTGGCGACGTCGTGCATACGGAGTTCGGACAACGGCAAAACCAGCGCGGCAGTAGACATTTTGGGAGGGGCGGCCGGAAAGGTGAGTGAAATGCTGCGGTGCAGAATAACGATAGAATTATAGCCGACACTCCCCATGGATCGGACCCGGAATATGCCCCATCGCCGCGCAGCATTCTTTATCTCCGACCGGACCGGCATTACGGTCGAGATGCTTGGCAACTCACTCCTGACCCAGTTTGACAACGTCGAATTCCGGCGGGTGACCCTTCCTTTCATCGACAACGCCGAAAAAATCCGCGATGCGGTGCGGCAGATCGACGCCGCGCGGCAGGAGTCCGGCAAGCGGCCGCTGGTATTCACGTCATTGATGGCCGACGCGCTCCGCAAGGAAATCGCCCTGGCTGACGCCATGGTGCTTGACCTGTTTGATCGGTTCATCGTGCCATTGGAAGCCGAACTGGGCGTGAAATCGGCCCACGCCGTGGGCCGCAGTCACTCGGCGGGTAATTTCAAGGACTACAACCACCGCATCGAGTCGGTGAACTACACCCTTGCCCATGACGACGGGGTGACCAACCGCAATCTTGAAGAAGCAGACATCATCCTTGTAGGTGTGTCACGTAGCGGCAAGACCCCCACCTGCCTGTATCTGGCACTGCAATTCGGCGTGCGCGCGGCCAATTACCCTTTGATCCCGGAAGACCTGGAAAAAATGAAGCTGCCGCCCGCCCTGCTGCCGCTAAAGCACAAGGTCTGGGGCCTCACCATTGTTCCCGAGCGGCTGCAATCGATCCGCCAGGAACGCAAGCCCGACAGCAAATATGCCTCCCTGGCCAACTGCAAATGGGAGGTACAGGCGGCGGAAAACCTGATGCGCAATGCCGGCGTCTCGTTCCTGAATTCCACCACCAAGAGCATCGAAGAACTGGCGACAACCATTCTTCATGAGGCAAGGCTCGACCGGCGCGTGTACTGATCGTCCAGCCCTGCCCGGCGTGCCCCCGGGAAAGGCCGGCGCAGGCTTGTGGTATTCATGCGACGACTTGTCGCAATTTCGTTGAGATTAACCCCTGTTTGTGCCATGATTTGCGCCAGAAACAAGGGCTTAGTCACACCCCCTGCCCATAACAACAATTACGTTCCCTTTCGGTTTTCATCTCGAGGAGTTGTCATGTCAATCAAGAAACGCCTGCTTCCCGCACTTGTCGCCGGCACCCTGGCGCTCGGCGCGGGGGCCGCTCAAGCCCTCAATTTCAGCGGTGTCTATGTCTTCGGCGACTCGCTGTCAGATACCGGTATCTACCGGCCCGGCATCGCCGCGTTGGTGGGATCCACTGGAGCGGCGGGGCTTGGCCGCTTCACCACCAATCCCGGCCCGGTCTGGTCCGAAATCATTGCCCAGTACTACGGCGGCAACGGCAACCCGTCCAACGCGGGCGGCGGCATCTACGCCCAGGGCGGTATGCGCGTGACGCTGCCGTCTCCTGCGAGCCTGGTCGGCCCCGGCGGCACCCAGCGGCCTGTGTCCACCCAAATCACTGAATACCTGACCGCCAAGGGGTCTGCGGACCCGAACGCGCTCTACGGCGTGTGGGTCGGTGCCAACGACATGTTCTCCAATCTCGGCTTGTTCCAGGCAGGCGCGATTGACGCGACGGCGCTCCAGACCAATGTGTTGGCCGCCGCCAACGCGGAAATTGCGCAGATTGCGCGTTTGCAGGGTGCCGGTGCAAAGTACATCCTGGTCTTCAATATTCCCGACGTCGGTGCTACCCCACAATTCGCGGGCCCACTGGCAAGTTCCGTGACCGCGCTGGCAGCAGGCTACAACACCACGCTCTTCACCGGACTGCAGGGTGCCGGCCTGAAAGTGATTCCGGTTGACGCATTCGCGTTGCTGACCGACGTAAGGACCAATGCCGCAGCTTTCGGCTTTACCAATACCACGGCCACGGCCTGCAACCTGACCCTCACCCAGGGAACGTCGTTGTTCTGCTCCCCGGCGGCGCTGGTGGCCCAAGGTGCTGCGACGAGCTATCTGTTCGCTGACGGCGTACATCCCACCACCGGTGCACACCGTATCGTGGCGGACTTCGTCAAATCACTGCTGGAAGGTCCGAATGCCTATTCGATGATGGCTGAAGTTCCGCTTTCTTCGCGCGCCGCACACATCCGGACGCTCGATGAGGGTGTCCGCCAGGGCCAGTCACAACAAGTCGGCCGCCTGTCCGCCTTCGCGGGCTTTGATGGCAGCAAGTACGATGTGTCAGGCACCTCCATGGCACCACAGACCGACACCAAGAACCGGGCGGTAACGGTCGGTGTCACCATGCGCGCGTCCGAGTCACTGACGGTCGGCCTCGGCATTGGCAGCACCAAGAGCGAAGCCAATATGGGTGGCATCGGCGGATTCGATGTCAAGGAAACTGCCCTCTCGTTTTTCGGCAACGTGAAGTCGGGTGGCTGGTACGGCAATTTCACCGCTACCGGCGCCAACCTGAAGTTTGACAATGTCCGCCGTACTGTCGTGCTCGGCCCGGTCACCCGCGTTGCC
>CAYSKY010000084.1:2783-9954 GCA_964431425.1 uncultured Burkholderiales bacterium | reverse complement strand
GCTCAGGACCTCCAGGTAAGCGCGGGTGGCGGCCCCGAGCACCCCTTTAAGAGTGCAGGAGGGTGCATAGGCGCAATCGGTTGCATTGCGATCAAAGCACTCGGCCATAAAAAAATCGGTCTCTGCGTGGCGGACGACGTCGCCGATATTGATGTCTCCCGGCTCTTGCCTGAGTTTCAGCCCGCCATTTCGTCCACGGACGGTTTCCACCATGCCGGAAAGGCCAAGGTTGTAGACCACTTTCATCAGGTGGTTTTTGGAGATTCCATGCAACTCGGCAATGTCCTGGATGGTAACCAGGCTCTCCCGGTTCATACCAAGGTGCATCAAGGTTCTCAGCGTGTAATCCGTGTAAGCCGTCAGTCTCATTTCCCCGGTCAATCCCCGTCATCAATTCCCGTTGCCGGCCAACCTGTCAGCAGCGCGGGAGATGCATTTTATTTGGAGTACCCAGTATATATCTTTGGCACATGCCGGCCGTGGCAGCCGAAAGATGTATTTTACTTGATTCTTTTAAACAAGTATGTAACATATACGTTATAGACGACGCACGCGCATTCAAATGAGCCTATTCGCCACCAGATGTTTCAACACTTTTACCCAACCCGAATTCGAGGAAAAAACATGACCCATGCCTGCTGTGATCACACTTTTGCCAATGGCATTTATAACTTTGATGCACGCGGCGTCGCAAAACGGTTTCGTCACGCCGCCATTTTCGGCGCGATGGATTCACTGAAGCCAGGCGAGACCATGCGATTCTGCAATGATCACGACCCGATTCCACTGATAGCGCAAATGCTGTCGCGCTTCGAAGGAAGGATTGTTGCAAATTACGTATCGCGTGAACACGAAAAAGTGGTCATCGATTTCAAACTGGCTGCGTAAGCCCACTCCCGTCCTGCCTTTGCCGTGAACCATTTGAAACCGGATTGGGTCGCCTTGGTTGCCGTTGCCGTGATAGCCACCGTGCAGCCGGTGCTGGCAGCCATGGCGGCACCCCACACTGAGGCTGCTTCGACAGCACTCGCATTGAATCATGGGGAAAAATGGCCGACCGATCAAAAGCTGCGCCAATACATGAGCGAGATGCAGCGTTTATTGATTGTTGCGAAGCGATCCATGGCGGACGGCAATATGGTGAGCCATGACTACCAGATGCTCGGCGCTGCGATTGAAGGCAATGTGCTTTCCATTTTCGCGAATTGCGAACTTGAGCCCGGCGCCGACGCCAACCTTCACATTATTATTGGTGAGTTCCTTGGCAGCGTCGCCGCATTAAAGGGCGACTCACCCGCGAAGGCGAAGTCGGGCGTAACCAGCGCCATCGCGGCAGCGAACCGATACGGATATTTTTTCAGCCATCCTGATTGGCGACCCATTCGGTGAATCGCACGCTCGTGCGGCAGTGCGATTTCCCTCACGGTCCAGTTGGGTCGTGACTTGATCCCGCGTTGAAGGACTACTTTCAGGTAGCTTGGGGGGCCGCAATGGACTGGAGGCGGTCTTCCAGCATTTACCCATGTGGCCAACGCCCTCCCGGAAGCAAGTTCTGACCTGCGAATACCCCAAGCGCCCCCGGTCGCCCCCCTACTTCTTCCGCGCAATATACGCATCCACCACCCGCTCCAGCACCGCAAGCGGCATGGCACCGTTCTTCAGCACCGCATCGTGAAACTCGCGGATGTCGAACTTTGCGCCCAATTCTGACTTGGCGCGTTCGCGCAGTTCGAGGATTTTCAGCATCCCGGTTTTGTAGGCCAGCGCCTGGCCGGGCATCACCAGGTAGCGTTCGATTTCGGTGACCACCGCGGCCTCGGCCATGCCGGTGTTGGCGACCATGTATTCGATGGCCTGTTCGCGCGTCCAGCGTTTGGCATGCATGCCGGTGTCCACCACCAGCCGCACGGCGCGGAACATTTCATCTCGCAGTCGGCCAAGGTTGTCCATGGGGTCTTTTTCAAAGCCCATTTCCCAGGCCAGGCGCTCGGCGTAAAGCGCCCAGCCTTCCGAGTAGGCGGTGAACGGGATCACGGTGCGAAACATCGGCAGGCCCTTCAGTTCGCGCGCGATGGAAAGCTGCAGGTGATGGCCGGGCACCGCCTCGTGATATGCCAGCGTGCGCATGGAAAATTTGGGTTGCTCGGCCATGTCTCGCAGGTTGGCGAAGAACACGCCGGGGCGTGAGCCGTCCAGCGGCGGGGCGTTGTAATAGGCGCCCGGTGCAGTCTTCTCGGTGAACGTCGGCACGCGCTTCACTTCCACCGCTGCACGCGGCTTGGTGGCAAACATCGGATCAAGCCCGGCGGTGATGTCGTCGATGATCTTCTGGTAATCCTTGAGCATCTGCGCACGGCCGGCATCGTCATTGGCATTCAGTTGCGCCGGCGACTTGGACAGCGCCTGGATTCGTTCGGCGCGGGTGGGCTGGGTGTAGCCGGCGGCATTGAGGATGGCGTCCATTTCGCCGCCGATGCGCGCCACTTCGGCGAGGCCCGTCTGGTGAATTTGCTCGGCCGTGAGCGTGGTGGTGGTGTGGGTCTGGATGGCGTACTGGTAGTACTTGTCGCCATCGGGCAGTGCCCACACGCCATCGTTGCGCGTGGCTTTGCTGCGCAGGGTCTCCAGATACGTCAGCAGCTTGCGGTAGACGGGGAACACCTGCTTGACCACGCCCTCATCCACGCGGTCCTGCAGGACGTTACGGGTGGCGCCGTCCATTTTCTCCGGCGGGATTTTCTTCAATTTCTCGGCAAATCCCACCGAGATCGGATTGCCCTCGCGGCCGGTGGCGATGAAGGCCGTCACCTGCTCGATGACTTTTTCCACCACGAAGGCCGGGGGCAGGATGTTGCGTGCCTCGCGCAACTTCACGTTGTCGATTACCTGGTCCATGGCGCGCGGGATTTCGCCGATGCGGGCGATGTAGTGCTCGGCGTCGGTGGCATCGTTGACCTGCTGCACCTGCGCCAGCAGGTTGGGGATTTCGCTTTGTGCGCCAAACAGCTGGTTGACGGGATAGTTGTGAAAACGCCAGCGCTCCCCGTTGACGATGTTCTGCAGGAAATGCTGCAGGATGCGGTAAGAGAGCCCGTCCTGTCCCTCGGCATTGCTGTATCGGCCATCGGTGTCGTAGCTCTTCAGCATTTCCAGGTCGGCGCGGAATTTCGCCTGCGTCAGGTCGTCATGCGCCAGCGAGCGGTCGCCCAGTTTGGCGTTGTGGTCGCGAATACCCAGGGGCTCCAGCATCCGCAACTGGGTGAGCAGTTCCGGGTTGTCCAGCGCCACCTGCAGGAACAGCCGGTTGTAAAACCAGCCGATGGACAGTGGCTTGGCGTACCAGGTGTGCGCCGCCAGTGCACCCAGCAGTACGATCAACGTCAGCAATAAAATGCCGGCCCACTTCAGCAGTCGTTTCATGCTTTCACCCCGCAACAAGATGGCGGAGTCTAGCATCGGGCCACGGTGTTGTTACAGGGTGAAACGCGAACATTACAAAGCCGGCTTGCCTTGGCCTGCAATCCGGCTCAGAGTGTTCGTAACCCCGCTCGCCGTCGCCACCCTCTTCGTCCTTGTGAACACCACCGCCCTCCCCCCAACCAGCCGCAGCACCGCGCCACAATCCGCATTCGTCACGGCCACGGCCTGGTCGTTCCTGCTGCTGGCCGCCTTTGGTGCCTGCATGAATGCGCTGCAGCTGGTGCTGATGGTGACGGTGCTGCCGCCGGCCGACTACCTCGCCATTGCCGCCGATATGCAGGCTGCGCAGGCATTGCCCTCATTCCTGATTTTCATTGTTGAACACATGGTGGCCTGGACCTTCCTCATGCTGCTGCTGAGCCTGCTCACCCTGTCGGCCTCCATCGGCCTCTTGCGGCGCCGCAACTGGGCGCGCGTGGTGTTCGTGGTGATGATGTGGTTCAGCGTGGCCGCCAACCTGGCCGGTGCTGCCGCACCGTTTTTTCTGAGGCCGATGGTGGAAACCACGTTGCAGGGCTTCCCGGTGGAACTGCGTGGTGAACTGCAGTCGATGATGACCATGATGACCTGGGCTTCGGTGGGCATGGCCGTGGTGTTTGCGGGTCTCTTCGCGTGGTGCGCGATCCGGCTGATGTCACCCGCCGTGCGGCGCGAGTGCAGCAACACAGGGGCATGACGCACTCTAGAGGTTGAAATCGGCCCCGCCTGCCGCCATCATGCAAATGTGCCGATCAAGATCCACCGAACCGGAACCCCCATGACCATCGATATCTCCACCCTCTCCGTGTCCGAACTGGACGACCTCATCAACCGCGCCGCCAAGCGCCGCGCCACGCTGATGCCGCACATCACCGACGCCCAGCCGCAAGGCGAGATCCAGGCCACGCTGGACCCCAAGTGGTACATCACCGGTGTCAGCAACGGCACGCTGCTGCAGATCAAAGACCCCGGCCACGGCTGGCTGAACTACATCATCGCCCCGGGCTCCCGCGCCGTGATGCTCTCGCACATGCTGCAACACGCCCTGCTGCCGGTGGCCCCGGCCAGCCAGCCCGCTGCGCCGGCGGTGCCGTCGAGTGGCGGCGGGATGGTGCATTAGCGTCGATGTGTTGACCGCAGAAATTCGAAACGTCGCGTTCGACGACCTTCCCCGGCGCAGGCCGGGGTCCAATTTGACACTGCCAGTGTGAGAAAGCTTGGCCCCCGGCCAGCGGCGGGGGAGGGGGCTTTGTCGCAACGACACTTCCAAATATCAACGCGTCATTGGTCGCTCCCGAAAGCAAAACTCTAGCATTGGCGCGGCTTTCCAAGGCATTTTGGCCTGCGAAGCGCGCCAGTGCTTGAGTTTCAATATTGCGACCGCTAGCCCCCGTCGGATGTGCCAAGGTCAAAACGAGTAGTGACGCTCCGCTGTGAGAATCGGATGCGTATCGGTACGGAACGGTGTCGCCGGCAAACCGTTGCCCCCAAATAAATTGTTTTCCTGCGGGTTGTCAACCCAGCCAAAGCGCACGGAAGCAGGCTGCTTGATGTCCTGATGCCAGACCTGGACCCGATCCGGGCCCGTGACGCGCGCGCTGGCGGCACGATAGATGCCCGTCGCATCGGCAATCGCGAACCCTTTGAGTTCGCCCCCAATTGCGCGCAGTCCGCCGGCGACATCGTCTAATAGCAGTTCCATGCGACCACCCATGGGCTGTGCGTTGCGCAGCATCGGACCGCCGGCGTCCTTCACACCAAGCGCCAATCCCGCCAGCCGTTCACCCACGGCCCGCTTGTTGCGCGGGTGGATGTCATTGGCATCGCCAATATCAGTGGCCACCACCATGCCCGTATTGGGCAGCGCCAGCGCCTGTCGCTGCGCGTCACGCAGTTCGGCCCAGTTGCTGCGCGCCAGTGAGTTACGTGCCAGCGGCAGGTAGGCGGCCAGTTGCACGTACAGGAACGGAAAATCGCCCTGCCCCCAGCGGCGGCGCAGGTCGTTGATAAAGGTCGGGAACGCAGTCGCATACTCGGCCGCGCGCGGCACATTGCTTTCGCCTTGGTACCAGAGCATGCCGTGCATCGACATGCCGACCACCGGGTGCAGCATGGCGTTGTAGGCCAAGGTGGGCAGATCGTTCACGGAAGGCACCGCCCGCAACAGCGGCGTTTCCACTCGTGCCTTCCATGTGCCGGCCAGCGACAGCTGCCACGTGCCGGCCACCAGTTTCATGGCAGCGGCATCACCGTGAAAACCGCCACCGCCGCCGTTGTCGGTCACGCGCACCGCGATCAGGTTGTCACCCGCCTTCAGCAGGCCCGCCGGCACCGCATAGCGCCGCGACGTATCCCAGCCGCACTGGCCGCCGAGGCGGACGCCGTTCAGAAAAGTTTCATCACAATCGTCAACCGCACCCAGATGCAGCACAGCGTCCCTGCCGAGCGCGTCTTCCGCAACGCTGATGCGTCGGCGATACCACAGCACGCCATCGAATCCGTCCAAGCCCTGCTCTTCCCAGATGCGCGGCGCCTGCAGCGTCTGCCAGTGATCGTCGTTGTAGGCTGGATCAGCCCATTTCACAGCCGCTCCTTCGACTTCCACGCCACCCTGCCAGGCCGAGACGATCGCATTCATGGCCTTGCGCTGCAGATCGGCAAACGCTTCGTTCGTTGTCGGCAGACGCGGCACCAGCATGCGCAAGTGCGGATGGTCAGTCAGCGCCTCGCGGCTCATCCAGGTTTCGATGTGCGAACCGCCCCACGAGACATTTACCAGGCCAATCGGCACGTCCTGATTGCGCCGGAATGCTTTCGCAAAATGATAGGCAACGGCACTGAACTTTCCCGCCAAAGCCGGACTGCTGACCTGCCAGGACGCCGAGGGAATGTCATCACCGGGACTCAACGCGGTGGCATGCGGCACCTTGATGTGGCGAATCTGTGTGTCAGTAGCGGCAGCGACTTCGGCGGCACCGTCGGCCGAATCGACCAGCGCCCACTCCATGTTGGACTGCCCCGCGCACAGCCACACCTCGCCGACCAGCACATCGCCCACGCAGATGGTGTTGCCGCCTGCCACCACCAATTCATGCGGCCCGCCCGCTGGCTCGGGTTTGAGTTGCACCGACCAGCGACCGGCCTGATCCGCAACGGCCGCTGCGCGCTGCTGCCGGAATTGCACGCTCACTTGCTCGCCCGGCGACGCGCCGCCCCAGATGCGAATGGGTTGGTCGCGCTGCAACACCATATGTTCGCCAAATATGCTGGCGAGGCTCACAGCGGCGCTGCAGGGTCCGGCGGCCGACATCAGCAACAGCACAAAGCCAGCCGCCAGCCGGCGGGTTATGAATGAGGTCACAGCGTCCACACCAGCGTGGCGAGGCTCTGCTTCGGCATTTCATATTCCACGGAACGGCCGCCAAACGTTACCGAAAAGCGCTGCGCTTCCGCGGCGGAGTTGCACACGATGAGCGCGATCGAGCCATCATCGCTGTTGCGAAACGCCACCGATTCCAACTCGCCTACCCTGGCAGTCGACTCAATGCGCTGCGCCCCCGGCCGCACAAACTTGCTGCCATGGGCCAGCGCATAGTATTCGACGTTACGTGTGATGGCGCCGGTCCTGGAGTCGATGGTGACGACGCCGCGGCAGTTGCTGCAGCCGCCCAGATGCGGGCCGAATTTCTCGTCGAGCGCCAGGTTCCACATC
>CAYSKY010000084.1:0-2773 GCA_964431425.1 uncultured Burkholderiales bacterium | reverse complement strand
CATCAACACACCCCGCGCCCAGCCGCGAGTGCTGCCAATGATCAGGTTGCGCCCGATCCACGGCAGCGTATGCGACCACTCGGGTTTCCACTCGCCCCCGGAACACTCGGTGAACCACGCATCCTTGTCGGGATAAGCGTCACGCACCTTCTGCTGCACTGCCACGGCGCCCGCATAACAATGCCAGGCCACGCCGGACACATACCGGTTTGCCACCGGATCCGCCAGCACCGCCAGCGGTGAGCCGGGCTCATCCCAGTTGTGGTCCCAGTCCATCAGTTGCAGTTTCATGCCGCGCTTTTCGAGCATGGGGCCAAGGTGCTGGCCAATGATCGTCGCGCGCGCAGGCGGATCCAGCCGCATACCGGGATAGTTCTTGGGCTCAAAGTGCGGCTCGTTTTGCAGCGTGAGCGCGAAGATCGGCACACCTTCAGCCGCATAGGCATCGACGTAGCGCAACAGGTAGCGCGAGAAGACGTCGTACATCTCGGGCTTCAGTTTTCCCTGGATCAGGCTGCCGGTGGTCTTCATCCAGCCGGGCGCGCTCCAGGGCGATGCCATCACCTGCAGCCCGGGGTTGACCGCCAGCGCCTCCTTCACCACGGGCAGCAGTTCGGCTCGATTCGGTTCAATTGAAAAATGCGCGAGCGCCATGTCGGGCTTGCCGTCCGGCGGGTCGTCCAGCGAATAGTGATGCCGCGAGAAATCGGAGGCGCCGATGGTCAGGCGGGTGAATTCGAAGCCGATGCCGTTCCCGTTGCGACCGAACAATTCTTCCAGCAGTGCTCGCCGCTGAACGGCGCTAAGCCGGTTTTGCATGAGCCATGCCGACGCATCAGTGATGGACGCGCCAAAACCAACCATGGACTGGTAGCGCTTTCCCGCATCCACCGTGATATTTGCGGCCAGCGGTGGACGCTCGGCAAACACGCCCGCCGCCCCCGGGCTCAGCAGTTGCGTCCGGTCACCACTGGTGACCCAGATACGAACCTCGCTCGACTGCGTCTTGCCGGAAGTGGCGGTCAGCGCACAACCGGCAAGCGAAAGCATCAGGAGCGCGACGCCGGTGGCGGCCACCATGCCAGACCAGGCGCGGCAGCGGGGGCCCGAAAGCAGCACGCCGCTCACTCCATCACCATGCGCACCGTCACCGGCAGGTGATCCGACGGAAAGCGCGCATTCTCATGGCGATCGGTCAGCGCCGCATATTTCAGAATCCGGACACGGCTGTTGGTGAAGATATAGTCGATGCGCTCCCGAAGCGGCGCGTCGGGCTTGAAATCATTGAAGGTTCCCACCGGCCCATAGGGCGGCGTCTCACTGACCTTGTATGCGTCGCGCAGGGTCGCCGACATGATGGTAATCGGCTCCGCGTCCGGCGTGGAATTGAAATCACCCATGCAGACGATGGGCAGCGATCCGGCGAGCGCCTGTATCCGCTGCAGTATCAACTTGGCTGATTCGCGCCGTGCCACCTGGCCTTCGTGGTCAAAGTGCACCGACAGCACAAAGAAGCGGCCACCGGTCTGCAGGTCCTTCATTACCGCCCAGGTCGCGAGCCGGTTGCAGCAGCGCCCGTCCCAGCCTTTGCTGGGCTTCTCGGGCGTTTCACTGAGCCAGAAGTCACCGTGTTTCTCAACGGCGAGTCGCGCCTTTCGGTAAAAAATTGCGGCGTGCTCACCGGCGCGCTTGCCATCGTCGCGCCCAACACCGACATACGCAAACCCGGACATGGCGGCGAGATCGTCAATCTGCTCCGGCAATCCTTCCTGCGTGGCCAGCAGGTCGAACTCGTGGAAGCGGATCAGCGCCATCACCGCCGCCTTGCGCGCAGGCCAGGCGTTGACACCATCCGATACCAGATTGAGGCGCAGGTTGTAGGTCGCTGCAGTTAGCGGCGATTCCGCGCCGGCGTGAGGCGCCGCAGCAGCGGCCAACGCAACTGCCGCCAGGACGCGGCAGGCAATTCGAACCGTGCGGCACATTGCAGAGCGAATCAAAGACGCAACACCGGCCGGTGTGACGCCAGTCGGCCCGTTGCCAGAATCCATTGCGATTCCCGGGTGCAAAGGCACCGCACTTTCCCTGGGACCGGTCGTGGCGCCTGGCCGGGGCTGGCCATCACGCGGCGGATGTCGTCTGCGCGCCCCGCCGTGCCGTGCCAAGGCGCCGACGCCGACGATGCACAAGTTAAGCAAACTATTGGTACTCATGTCGCCTCCCCTTCGAATCCGGCTTCCGACAAGTGACCGATCACAGGCGGTCGCCACTCTTCTCGTCAAAAAATGACAGGTGGGATGTATCGAATTCGAGTCGAACCGCTTCCCCCTCTGCAACGTCCGCACGGTCAATCATTGCCGCTACCGTCAGCTCATTGATTGCCGCCCACACCACGGCGTGGTTGCCCATCACTTCCACCTGTGTCACCCGTGCCGGCAGCCCGCCAGATGCAACCAGCCGGACGTTTTCAGGCCGTATTCCCAATACGCAATGTGCGTCATTCACCGGGGGCACCCGGAATGCATACCGGCTCGCATCCACGCTCGTCGTACCGAACTTGAAACTGGCCGGGCCCCGGTCCACGAGCAAATTGCCGCCGATCATGTTCATGCCCGGCGCCCCCAGGAATTCGGCCACAAACAGGTTGGCGGGGAAATCGTAGACATCACCAGGCTTGCCGATCTGCTGGATCACGCCGCCGCGCATGACCGCAATGCGCGAGGCGAGTGTCATGGCCTCCACCTGATCGTGCGTGACATAGATCATCGTGGAC
>CAYSKY010000083.1:7241-10036 GCA_964431425.1 uncultured Burkholderiales bacterium | reverse complement strand
TGATGTCGGCGGATGAGGCAAAAAAACGCGGCCGGAAGCCGCTGGTGGCATCGCGCTTTGTGCTGCTTTGGCTACCGCTCCTCTTGTGGGCCATCAGCATCGTCATCTTCAATCGTTCCGAGATCAAATGGGGCACGATGACGGAGCTCATGCGACACGTCATCATGTACCACGGCGAGTTCCTGACGTTCCTGTTGTCGTTGGCGTTTATTGACGCCTGGTTCCTCATTCCGCTGGTGTTATTCGGGGAGCATGGCTTTGCGAGTGCCATGAAGATCACGCTACCGTGGATCATCCAGCCCGTTCACTTTTTCTTGTTCGTGAAAATCACGCTGATTTTCCTGGTCGCGGACGGTGTTGCGATGCTGACGGGCGGCGTCGTGCTTCCTTTCGTCCTGGCGGTGTTTGCGGCGTTTTTGTATTGTGCGTACCGTGATGTGTTTGGCCACCGCGATAAGAACGCCGAGGAAACAACCGCTGCAGCCCCAAGTCGGCGTTCAGGTGGCTATGCGGTATAGAAAAACGCATCACTGCAGGCGTGAATAAATTTGCGATTCTCCGGCGAATCTTTTCAAAGACAAAACGAGCGGTCTTTCGACTTGACGTAAGTCGGCTGAGCGATAGCTCGCCCATAAAGTCGGCTCACATGGGTTTGGACGGTCATTTCTGCTCGCGCTCGGACCGGCGCCAGAGCGGAACCAGCACCTCGCGCGCCGGCGCGTTGGGATCGAGTGCATGCAGCGCACAGTTCCACCGACTGACGTACACCAGATCGCCGGCCTTGAGCGCGACATTCTCGGGCACCGGTGAAATTCGCGCTCGCGGATAGCGGTTCTGTCGATAACTCACGTAGGCATATTGCGTGCGCGCAACGACATCGGCGGTTGCTTGCTTCCGACAGTCCTCGCGGGCTGGGCGGAGAATGGAGGACCCTATGCCAATCTCGACCACGGTACCGAGCCGCCAACCCTCGTCGTGATCGTACTTCCCGTCGTATAAGAGCGCGCAGCCGCCCACCATCAACGACGCGGCAAGGATCACTAGTGTTTTTGGAATGGTCATCGTCTGCTTTATATCCGCTTGATTTCCGAATAGAAGCCGCTCACCCGCAACTTGATGACGACGTTCTGGTCCGTCGGGTTTTTCCAGTACCAGCCATGCGTACCGGTAAAGGGCGCCTTCAACGAGCCGCCGGATTGCGACGCCGTGCCTTTATGAAACGACAGGAACGCGCCTTCTGGTCCTGCAGCCGGCTCGCCGTGGAAATCGAACTTCAGGTTTGCACCACCCGCATCCCAAGTGAAGACGATGAACTCGCCTTCCGGCAGAATGGTTTTGTATTCCACCTGGCCTTTCGGCGCCAACTTCACTTCGATGTCATCGTGGCGCAAGGGCAGTTTTGAAATCGTCGAGTACTGGTCCGTTGCGGCGCCGTTGACTTGCGCGGTCGCCGGCGCGAGTGTCGCAGCTTGGGCCTCGCCGATCATTTTCGCCGCGGCCATCTTGCGTTCACCCATTGGCGTGAGGCCGGATACACGGCCCACGCCCGTCCAGTCGATGCCGTATTCGGCGGGCAGCACCGCTGTCACCAATAGCACGGCCGCAATCAAGGAAGCCCAAAGCGCGGCCCGACCCGGGCTTCGGTTCGAGGCGGTCTGGTCCTTGCCGGATGGCGAGATTGAGTCCTGTTTCATGAATCACTCCTTAACGATGTACAAAGAAACCGGTGAGCTGGTAGCCGATCAGCATGAAGCCCGCCGTCATGATGGCCGTATTGGCCGCATAGGCGTTGCGTCCGAATGCCTCCGATCGGCGCAAGTACGCCATGCCGATCAACATGAACGCCAGCGCGAACAGTTGCCCGAACTCGACGCCGACGTTGAAGGCCAGGATATTGGCGACCAGGCCATCCGGCGATAACGAAAACTCCTGCAACTTCGTCGCCAGTCCAAAGCCGTGCGCCAGGCCAAAGATGAGCACTGCGGCGCGAGCATCCGGCTTGAACCCGAACCAACGCTCTAAGGCGTCCAGTTTGTCGAGCGCTTTGTAGACCACGGAGTCGCCGATCAACGCATCGATCAGAAAGGGATTGGCGTGGATGCCGCCCAACACGCCGAACAGGAGCGTGACGCTGTGACCCACGGCAAACAAGGTCACATACAACGCGACGTCACGCATCCTATAGAGGAAGAAGATCACCCCCAGCAGGAACAGCAGGTGGTCGTAACCCGTCACCATGTGCTTGGCGCCGAGATACGCGAAGGGAATGAGCTGCGGCCCCGTCGATTGCTCGATGAATCCCTTGTCCCCTTCGGCAACACCATGGCCCCACGCAATCGCGCAGAACGCCATGGGCAGCAAGCCCAGAAAAACGGTCCGGAGCCGGGCTACGGTCGGGATAAGTGATGGAAAATTCATGTGCACTGGAATCGCAACAACTCAGGGCGCGCTGACAACGATCTTGCCGATCATGCCCGCGTCGACACAAGCGGGCGCGCCACAAGCGAAATTGAATTCACCCGCTTTGCCGAACTGCCACACCAGCTCACCCGACTGTTCCGCCTTCACCCGCAACTGGTTAGGCTGGTTGACCGACATTTTTGGAAACTTCTTCACCAGCGCCGCGCGCTCCTTGAGCTCGGTCAGCGTGCCCAGCACCATTTCCTGCGGCACCTTGGCGGCATTCTTCACGACGAAGCGAATTGTCTCGCCCTGGCGGACGGTGACCTCCGCCGGCGTAAATCGCATCTTGTCGCTCAGGTCGAGATTGATGGTGCGCGTGACCTGGTTCGCGT
>CAYSKY010000083.1:0-7231 GCA_964431425.1 uncultured Burkholderiales bacterium | reverse complement strand
GGCGACCATAGGCCTTCTCGGCAGGCGCGATCGGGCCGATGGGGCCTTTTCTCGGCATTTCCGGATTGACGTCGTGGTCGGGATGCGCCAAGGCCAGTGAGGCGCTCAGGGTGAGCATGGGAAGCAGGCGAGCGGCGGTGGTTTTCATGGGCGGTATTTCCACATTCGAAAAGTGATTGAAGAGTCAACCGATGTTTCCTCAACGGCGGTTGGCGCGCGTAGACAGAAAAAGCGGGGGTTACTCATGGGCGAGATCCCAAACTAGATGCGCATCGATGAGGAGCAGGTAATGGGCCTTCAACGCGGTCATTCTTGCGGTGAGTGCAATTTGCGCTGCGGCGGTGGCTTGTCTGCGGGCCGACAGCAGTGCCTGAAGATCCGCCTCTCCCAGGGTATAGCCGCGCTGCATCAACTTTGCATTGTTCTGCATCGCGGCAGCACCGCTATCGGCTGTTTTCCAGGTTAGATAGGACCCTGCCGCGGTCGCCACCGCGGCCGCGATGTCGGCTTCCAATTGGCGTTTCCTGAGTTCGACTTCCTGCCGCGCCGCTTCGATGGAATGGATTGCTTTGTCGGCGCGCAGGCTGCGAGGCCCGCCGGGAAGCGGCACGCTGACCGTGATGCCGACAATCTTTTCCTGCCCACCGACTTCAGAGGCGGTATAGAAACCGATGGTGGGATCGGGCACCTTCTCGGCCCGCGCCCGAGCGCCGAGCGCCTGTACTTTCCGCAAATTGACCTGCGCGATCTTGAGTTCGTCACTTTGGTCGAGGATACGGTTGCGCCAGTAGCTCGCGTCTTCCTTGATCCCGATGGGCGCGGACAACGCACCGGCGGCACGGCCGATGCCCGGGAAACGCGCCTGCAACCGGCCCCAGGCGACGGCCGCTTGCGTATTCGCATCGTGGGCGCCGCGCTGTTGCTCCGCCAACTCGCCTTGGGCAAGACTCGCATCGAGCCGGGATGCATCTCCGGCCCGAAGCCGCTTTTCCACCGCGTCCAGATTCTCTTGTGCGGCACTTCGGTTCGCCTCCGCCAGCTCACGGCCGCGCTCGGCACCCAGCGCATCGAGCCACAGCGTCAGCAGCTCTCTCGCGGCTTGGCGTATCGATTCGCCGTAACGCGCCTCCGCTTCCTCTACCGTGGACTTGGCAAGACTTTCATCAGCAGACGCCTTGCCCGGCAAACGCAATGGTCGTTCGATCGTCGCATTCCATTCGCTGAAGCGCGGACCGGTTTCGAGCGTGCGCCGTTGGCTCGACACCTTGGCGGTCCACTCATAAGGGGATCGTTCGAGAATGCCGGCTTCCAGGCGTGCCGCCTCCAGCGCTGCGCGGGCAGCCGCCACACCGGGGTCCTGTTCGAACAGGGGACGGGCGATCGGCGTGGGCAGGAGCCCCGGCGCTTCCGGTACCGCGCTCGCGGAGAGGGCGAAAAGCGCCAGGGCAATTGCCAAAAACCGTCTCATGCGAGTTCTCCTTTTTCCAAGATCGGCGACACCCAGTAACGCAGCCCCACACCGGCGAATTCCCGGCGGATCGCCGACAGAACGGACTCTTTGTCTGCGTCCGCCAGCAGGACTTGAACCTGGGTGGCCACGGCGCGCCCGAGGACCTGTTCCGTCGAACTCAAGCGTCCAAAGGCCAAACCGTGCGCGGCCGTCGGCGCACTGGTGAAGACGGCAGCGTCGGGCGACATGAGAAGCAGATCGAGCAGTTTTTCTTCGAGCCCGGGTGGACAGAGCAAGGTCAAGCAACATTCAGACATGGGATGTCCTCCCGGAACGTGCCGGTTTGGGAAAGGCGAATCGCAAATACAAGATTGGCAGTAACATGAGCGTCAAGGCGGTGGCCGTGATCAACCCGCCAATGACCACGATCGCCAGCGGTCGCTGGATCTCCGAGCCGGGACCCGTGGCAAACAGCAGCGGGACCAGGCCGAAAGCCGTGATCGACGCCGTCATCATCACCGGTCGCAGTCGCCGATAGGCGCCCTGGATCACGACCTCCGCCAGCGGCATGCCTTCCCCGCGCAGCTGGTTAAAGTAGCTGACCAGGACCACGCCGTTCAGCACCGTGATGCCGAGCAGCGCGATAAAACCCACCGACGCCGGTACCGACAAGTATTCGCCGGTGACCCAAAGCGCCACGATGCCGCCCACCAGCGCGAACGGGATGTTGCTCAGGATCAGCAAGGCTTGGCGCACCGACCCAAAGGTGGAGAACAGCAGGATGAAAATCAAGCCGAGCGCGACGGGGATGACCACCATCAGGCGACCTGCAGCGCGTTGCTGATTCTCGAATTGCCCGCCCCAGCTAATGCGGTAGCCGGTCGGCAACGGAAGCTTTTGCGCAACCGCCGCCTTGGCTTCATTGACAAAACCGACCAGGTCGCGACCGCCGACGTTCGCGATCACGACGCTGTACCGGCTGCCCAGTTCGCGATCGATCTTGACCGGGCCCTCGGCCCGCTCCAGCTTGGCGACGCTGGTGAGCGGCACGCTGCTGCCCTCCTTGGTGGTGATGCGCAAGGCCGCGAAGTCGGCCGGCGACAGCCGCGTCGATTCCGCACCGCGGAGCAAGATCGGCGTGCGGCGATTGCCCTCGATCACGGTGCCGGCGCGCTGCCCCTCGACCTGCATGCGCAACGCATCCTGCACATCTTCAACGCTCAACCCCATCCTGCCGGCCTGGAGCCGGTCCACCGCAACGCGTAAATATTGCACGCCATCGTTCTGTACCGTATAGACGTCCTGGTTTCCCGGTATGGTCTTCAGGATCGTCTCGACCTGGCCGGCATATTGATTCAGTTGCTCAAGGTCCGCGCCAAAAATCTTAACCGCCACGTCGCCCCGTACGCCGATGATCATTTCGGACACGCGCATTTCGATAGGCTGGGTGAAGCTGTATTTGATGCCGGGTAATTGGTCCAGCACCTTGCGCACCTCTTCAATCAGCCCCTCTTTGTTTTTCATGCGCCATTCGCGCGTGGGCTTCAGCAGCAGGTAGGTATCGGTCTGGTTGAGTCCCATCGGATCGAGTCCGATTTCGTCGGAACCGGCACGCGCAACGATGCCTTGGATTTCTGGAATCGCGCCCATCAGCGCACGATGGATTTTCAGGTCGAGGGCCGCACTCTGTTCCAGACTCACCGAGGGCAGCTTTTCGATGCCCACGATCAAGTCGCCTTCATCCATGGTGGGCATGAAGGTCTTGCCCACCTGGGTGTAGATGACTCCTGCGGCGAACAGCATGACGACTGCCGCAATACCAACATGGCGTTGCCTGCGCATGCCCCAATCGAGGAGCGGTGTGTAGAGTGCCAAGAGCTTCCGGGGCAGCCACGGGTCCTCATGCTTCACATCCCGCAGCAGAAACGATGCCAGCACCGGGATCACCGTCAACGACAGCACCAAAGAGCCGGCCAGTGCGAAAACAATGGCGAGCGCCACCGGCACAAAGAACTTGCCTTCCAAATCCTGTAGCGTTAACAGCGGCAAAAAGACCGTGATGATGATGAGGATGCCTGCGGTCACGGGTACCGCGACTTCCCGCACCGCGCGATAAATCACGTGAAGCCGCGGCAATTTACCGGCCGTCGGGTCGTGCGCCAGATGCTGCACGATATTTTCTACCACCACCACGGCGGCGTCGACCAGCATGCCGATCGCAATCGCCAGGCCGCCCAGGCTCATCAGATTCGCGGACATGCCGAAGTGACGCATCAGGATGAACGTGATCAGCGCCGCCAGCGGCAACACCAGCGCCACGGTGAGTGCCGCGCGGACATTGCCGAGAAAAAGCCCCAGCAACAAAATGACCAATACCGTCGCCTCGGCCAAGGCGATGGCGACGGCGCCGACCGCTTTGTCGACCAGCGCCCCGCGATTGTAAAAGACTTCCACGCGTACGCCTTTGGGCAGAGTGGGTTTCAACTCATCCAGCTTCTTCTGCACGCCCTTCACCACTTGCTGTGCATTTGAACCCGCGAGGCCCAACACCAGTCCCTGCACCGCTTCGTCACGGCCGCTTTGCGTGACCACACCGTAGCGGGTCATGGTGCCGATTTTCACCTCGGCCAAGCTACCCAACCGAACCGGCACGCCATCTTTGACGGTCACGACGATGGCGCGCAGATCGTCGAGACTCGAGATGCTGCCTTCGGAACGGACCAGCAGCACTTCCTCGCCTTCGCCCAGCCGCCCGGCGCCATCGTTACGGTTGTTTGCCCGCACCGCTTCTTTGAGCTGCGCCATCGTGACACCCGCTGCCGCCATGCGCATCGGTTCCGGTACGACTTCAAAGGCGCGCACCACGCCACCGAGGGAATTGACGTCGGCCACGCCCGCTACCGTGCGCAGTGCAGGTCGAATCGCCCAGTCGAGAATGCTGCGGCGTTCGGCCAGCGACAGTCCTTCGCCTTCGACGGTGAACATGAACATTTCGCCCAACGGCGTGGTGATCGGTGCCATGCCGCCGCTGATGCCGGGCGGCAGATCCTCGGTGATCCCACCCAGACGCTCGCCGACCTGCTGGCGTGCCCAATAGATATCGGTGCCGTCCTCGAAATCGATGGTGACATCGACGAGGCCGTACTTGGTCACCGAACGCAGAATGCGGGTCTTGGGAATTCCCAGCATTTCGACTTCGATCGGCACGGCGATGCGGCTCTCGACTTCTTCCGGTGTCATGCCGGGGGCCTTCATGATGATTTTGACCTGCGTGCTGGAGACATCGGGAAAGGCGTCAATCGGCAATTGCGTGAACGCATACCAGCCGACGCCGGCAATGACGAGCGTCGCGAGCAGGACAAAGAGTCGCTGTGAAAGTGAAAACTGGACCAGGCGGGCAAGCATCAGCTGCCTCCCTTTTCTGCCACTGCAGCACCCATCCAAGCACCCTTGAGTGCCACCACGCCGCTGACCGCGATCTGCTCACCGGGCTTCAGCGCACCTTGCACCTGGACGCGTTGACCCGCCCGGGCCAATACGGTGACGGGCCGAGCCTCGAACCCGTCCGCGGTGCGGACAAACAGAAATGCCTGCACACCGTCGTGCACAACGGTGGGCAACGGTACATCCCAACTATCCTTGCCTGCGGCGGCCGGCAATTCGACCGCAACACTTTCACCGGCGCGTAAGCCGCTTGCACCGGTCTCGATGACTGCCCGCAGGCCGACGGTTTGGCTACCCACTGTGGCCGTGGGGCTCACGCTTACGATGCGGCCCAAGCCTTCACGTCCCTGCAGCTTGATTCGCGTCCCCGGCGGCCAGCGCGATGCGGCATCGGCAGGCACCTGGATATCTAGGTAAAGCTTATCGGTTTGCACCAGGTGCAACAGCGAAGACGCCGGCTCGACGCGCTGCCCGGGTTTCACTTCGAGACGCGACACGACCCCGGCCTTTGCCGCGGTCAGCGTGAGGCTGCTCTCGAGCTTTCCACCAGCGGCCACGCGGTTGATCGTAGCGCCGTCCATGCCACTTAAGATCAGGGCGGCCCGCGCTTGAGCGAGCGCCGCTTCGCTTTCCGTCAGGGCCGCTTGCGCTTCCTGGACGCGGCGCTGCGGAATGATGCCCTCGCTGAACAAGGACTGTTCGCGCTGCGCGGCCTGGCGCGCCAGACTGGCGCGAGAGGCGGTTTGCAGAAGCTGCAGTTGTTGCTGACCGAATTCGGTGCCGGCGATGCGTAGCAGCGGCGTTCCCTGCCGGACCATTTGGTTTTGTTGCACCAGTAGCTGCACGACCACGCCCGCCATCGGCGCGCTGACGACCTGTTCCTGGTCGGGCCCCACCATCACCTGTGCGGGGAAACTGACAACGACTTGCTCCGATTGGCGTTGCAGCGGCATTATCTGGATGCCCAGTGCCTGCATTTGCTTGTCGGAGACGGGAAATTTGTTGGAACGTTCCGCCGCGACCGCCGTAAGCGTGCAGGAAAGCAAGACGATTGGAAATGCAAGACGTGAAACGACAGTGCCCATACTCATAATCAACCCCGGATACCACGGCGATCACGGTGCACCGCGATCGTGGTTCTAGTTTCAAAGTCCCATGACATGCGCCGGCTGAAACGCTCTTGCCAGGATCAATATCCGGCAACAGGCACAGGGCGATGCAGGGCTACAGTCCGCTAGATGCGGACAAGCTAGGAGAGGTCGGTTCGGGGCGGCCGGAAAGGCGGCTCGCGCGTGGAATGCGCGAGAGGCGGTGGAACAAACAAGGAACGAACTGCTCCGCCATGTGTGGGCGGCACCCAGGCAAAAGCAGAAAGTGGAAACGGCTGCACCTGGCCCGCGGCATGCAACAGGCTGTGCTCCGCATCGCTCAGGCCGTCATGGTCGTCACTGGCGTCACCATGATGGTGATCACCCGCATGATCGACCGCGGTGAGCTGTATGACGGACGCGCCGTGTCCCATATCGTGGGAGAGGCGTTTCGCATTGAAACTCCACGCCCCGAGGCTTGTCAGGAAAAGGACAAGTACGGCAAACGCGATTTTTCGGTTTTGCGACACGATCATCAACTCATTTTACCATTCGACAGCGGGCGAAACGTCAAACCCGTTCGACGTGGCGCTTTCGTATGCGTGCCTGCCTCGGGACACTTAATGCGCATGATGGCCTGCCGGCTCGACGACGGCGAAGGACACGGTTTCGACCTTGCCGTTCTCCCAAAGCAGAAGTTTCGCCTTGAATTCGTGCGGCTCCTCTGGCGCGGCGTCGCTCATGAAACGCATCGGGCTCTCGGCCGTCGCACGCAGCACCAGGGTTTCGACGCGGCCCCGTTCGCGTTCAATATCAACGGTGACCTTAAGCCCCGCGGCAGCGCGGGAGGCGGTAAACCTCAGACGCTCGCCGGCAGCCGTGTCGACGATTTCGATGACGCCCACCGCTGACACGCTGTCGATTGCGACCGGGTCCGGCGCATGGTGGTGAGCGCCGGCATGGGGTCCATCACGCGCGTTGAAATAACGGTGGAGACAATCCCACCGCCGTCGAGAAATCCATTGGTCAGGGCAAAGCCAAAGATCAGAACCATCACCAGAATAAAGAGGCTCTCGCTCACCGCGGCACCGTGGAGGCTTCAATGACGCAATTGCGTCCGGCCCCTTTGGCGGCGTAGAGGGCCCGATCCACTTGTGCCAGGAGGTCCGCGCCGGTCGCGGCATCGTCCGGCATGGTCGCCACACCAATGCTGATGGTCATGGAAACCGTGGTCCCGGAGGCCAACTGG
>CAYSKY010000082.1:0-10040 GCA_964431425.1 uncultured Burkholderiales bacterium | reverse complement strand
GGCCAGCGCCAATGCCAGCGCCAGCAGGTAGGCCACCGCCCCCAGCCAGCGCGCAACAATGAACGACGCGTTGCCGACGGGTGTGGCCGCCAGCACGCCACCCAGACCACAGCGCAGGTCCTCGCGGGTGCGGCCGCGCACCAGATAGAACGCCGCCAGACCCAGCAGAAACGAGGCGATGATGCCGCCGCCGATGGCCAGCGTCTGGCTGTTGTAGATGAGGCGCATGGAATCCACCACCACCAGCGAACGGCCGCCGGCCGGATCCGGAATGATGAGCCACGTCACCGCCATGACGATGAACACCGTCACCAGCGCACTGATGCGCCGCAGCCGCATGCGCACCTCGTGGCCGGTCAGCGCGGCGATCATCCGCAACTGCAGGGCAGCATTCATGCGGCCAGCTTCGCCGCGGAACTCGCGCCGGCCTGGCTGAGGTAGCGCGAGGTCATCAGCGCCTCTTCCAGGCTGGGTTCGACTGCGGTGGCACCCTCGCAGGGCGGCGCGGAATGCACCAGCCGCAAGGTGGTGAGACTGCCCTCACGCTGCGCGTGCAGCACATGTCGGGATTTGGAGAGGCTCGCGTACTGTTCCGCGCTGACGGTGGCCTGCCAGATCTGGCCGCGTGCCTTTTGCAGGATGGCGTCGGGTGATTCGTGCGCGATCAGGCGGCCGTCGCGCATTACCGCAATCTCGTCGGCCATGCTTTCAATGTCCGAGACGATGTGCGTGGACACGATCACCAGCTTGTTGAAGCCGAGTTCAGCAAGCAGATGGCGGAAACGCAAGCGCTCCTCCGGGTCGAGGCCGGCCGTGGGTTCGTCGACGATGAGGATATCCGGGTCGTTCAGCAGCGCCTGCGCGATACCGAGCCGCTGGCGCATGCCACCCGAGAAGGTGGCCGCCACGCGATCCGCATGCGCGTGCAGGTTGACCATCTCCAGCAGCTGGTCAATGCGCGCCGGTTGGTTCACGCCCTTCAGCGCCGCGAAATACAGCAGGAACTCGCGCGCCGTCAGACCCGGATAGACACCGAAGTCCTGCGGCAGGTAGCCCAGCCGGCGGCGGATTTTGTCGGGCTGCTTTGCGATGTCGGTGCCGTCGAACAGGATGCGGCCTTCGGTCGGCTTGGCGAGTGTGGCGATCATCTGCATCAGCGTGCTCTTGCCCGCGCCGTTGTGGCCGATGAGGCCGACCACGCCGGCTTTCAGTTCCAGCGAGACGCCGCTCACGGCGGTGACCTTGCCGCCGAAGGTCTTGGTGACGTTTTCAATATGCAGCATGTGATGTGTGCCCGGTTAAGGCCGGCCGAAACGGCCGACGTGATGCGATGAGATTAGCGGTGCAGCGTGGTGGCGTCAGCCAGCCGCGGATGAATTGCAGGACGCGGGGGGCGAAACGATGCACTTGGCGATGAATGGGCAGGTGCCAAACGCAAGCGCTGGCGCGGCTCACAGGGCAAAAATGGCTGGAAAGGCGCGCCAATGCTTGAGTTTGGCCATCGGATTCCAACGCGGCGCAAAACTGGACGCCCGGAGTCGGGTACGCGATCATGTTGCCGCCGGTCACCCACTGAAAAGGATTCACATGCATCACCTCGTCGCCCGCCTCGCCGCCGTTCTGTTGGCCGCTATTGTCTTGCCCGCCAGCGCTGCCGGTGAGCCCAAGCCCGTCACCTTTCGCGGCGCTTTTTTTGAAGTGCAGGTCCCGGCTGACTTCAAGGCGCAGCCGCTGGAAGGCGCCAAGCCCCGCGAGGCCAAAGGCGCCACCTTCACCTCACCCGACGGCGCGATGCAGTTCTACCTGTTCTCCCCGCAGTGGGCCGGCGACGCACCCGGCATCGCGCTGGACGCGTCGCGCGAAACCGAGACCAGCCGCAAAACCGACGCAGGCAAGAGCAGCGGCGTCGAGGGCAAATTCACCTGGACCACCATCACCGCCAAGGACAAGTCCTACAGCCGCACCTACCAGGACTTCCTCGCCAATGACGGCAGCATCCACTGGGTGATCGGCATGAAGTATCGCGATGAGGCCGCGTTGCAGAAGTACAAGGCGGCGTATGGGAAGTTCAAGGCGTCGTTGCGGCAGTTTGGGGATTGATGCTACTGCCTTGGGTCATGCCACCAAATCGTCTGCGATCGTGCCGTGAGCGAACGAATATCAATACTGCTTTTCTGCCTACTGGGCCTTTTCGGTTCAGCTTTCATCTTTGTAATTTTGGGTGGCATGGACCGGTATCGCGAGCCGATCGAAATCCTGCTGCCCCCGGGTTTCCATGGAATGGCTTGCTTAAGCGGCGTCCCTAAATTTCAGCCTGATGAGTCTTTGGCGCGCTTGCGGTATCAAACCGATGCGAACGGATCAGTCGAAATTGATGGTGATTTGCTTGGGGGTCACCGTCGTACCCAGTTCTTGAGAGGAACCTCTCAAGGAAAAACCGCTCAGCCGATAGGTCGTGACGATTGGGTAAGGGTCGGAAACGAACAAAGCCCCGATGGACGACGGGTATTTGTGATGTATTGGATCGGGTCAAAGCTTGATCTTGATGCATACCTCAACGCGAACCGGGGCAAACAATTTTGTAGCACCCGGACAAGCGCCCAAAAGACAAGCTGACAGTCAGTCTTAAAACCGCAACCGCACCACCCTCGGACAATGATCACTCGTCTCAATCACCTGCCCCGGCGCGTTGTCCACCATCACCTTGCGTGACTGGATCACGCCCGGATTGATTACCTTGAGCGCATCGCTGATGACGATGTGGTCCAGTCCCTGAAATCCGGTGCAGCCGCCTTCGGTTGTTGAGAGCGGCACCTGATGCAGTGTTGGCGCGCCGTCGGACAATTCCTGCCAGAGATATTTCGTGGTGACCTTGCCGTCGGCGCTGACTTTGTTCGGACCGGCCGGGTCGCTGCCGTCGGTGCGTACCTGATCCTTGGCGATGTTGGCGGCGGCCTCTTCGTCGATGCGGCGGTTGAAGTCGCCCAGCCACACCAGGCGCGGTGATTTGGCGGCAATGCCGTCGATCCAGTCTTCGAGGATCGGCACCTGGCGGTTGATGACTTCGCAGGCTTCGTTGGCGTCGGTCAACAGGCGCGCTGGGTAGCGCTCGGTGGCGACGATGTTGGCGCAGCCGGATTTCAGGTGCACGTTCAGGAACGTGACGGGAGCGTTGTTGATGGCGAGTTCCAGCGCAAGGCCGGGGCGCACGCGGCGAAAGGCGGCCGGGTCTTTGGGCGGGTCCTTGATGGCCAGCGCGCTGTGGGTGGTGCAAACGCCGGGCTTGGCGGTTACGCTCTTGTCCCAGGCGAAGGCGATGGTCTGGAAAGCGTTGTGCTGCGCCACGCAGATTTCAAAGCGCGAGGCGAATTTGCCCAGTACGGTTTCGATCACGGCTTTGGATTTCACCTCCTGGAACGCCAGCACGGAAACATGTTCCTGCTCGATCACGCGCTCAACAGTCGATTGCAGGCCCTTCAGCTTGGCGGCATAGGCCTCGGGCTGCCGTGCCGGGGTCTGGTCCACCGGCGGCGCGCCGGGCACGAAGGGCTGATTGACGCGATAGGCGTTGCAGGGTGCCACCAGCATTGAGGCTTCGGGGCCACCAGCGGCGGTGAGGATCGACGCTTCACACTGTTTGGCGCGCGCCTGTTCTTCCGGTGTCGGGCCCGTGGCGCCGCGGATGGTGCGGGCGCGGGTATCGCACCAGTTCACGGCGGGGGCGCCGCAGACCTCCAGATAACGCTTGAAGTCATCCTGCGTACCCGCCCAGGCCATATTGAAGGCGGCGATGCCGATGGTGGGGGAAGAAGGCGCCGCCACGGAAATGGGGGGGGCGGCGGGCGATGGCTGGGCCGCGCAGGGTGCCGCGCAAATCAGGGCGGTACAGCCGGCGATGAGGGCAAGGGCGCGATGCAACAAGAAGGGATGGGGCATGCCAGTTTCCGTTTGGGGTACGCGCCATTATCGCCAATCAGGCGCGGCAACAGCGACAGGGGGATTGCTGACTCGGCTACCTGAGGGGGCGTCGGGCCGGACCGCCCATGGCGCTCAATTCCGCCATTGGGGTATCCGGTACTTGGCAGACAACATCTATAATCATGCAGTACATAAAAAGGGAGCTGTTGATGTCTATTCAAGCGGTACGCGAAATCATCGAAAAACACGCGCGTCTTACCACCAAAGTTGAAACACTTGCCGACGATGCCGATCTTTACGGCGCCGGCTTGAACTCCATGTCCACGGTCAATCTGATGCTGGCGCTGGAAGATCATTTCGATGTCGAGTTCACCGAAAAAATGCTGGGTCGCAAGACCTTCAGTTCCATCCAATCCCTGTCTGCCGCCATTGATGAGCTGCTCGCGGGCAAGAACGCCTGAATGAAAGCCCTGTCATGACCGAAACCGCAGCTGCACAGGTCGATTTCCCCAAAATGCTGGAAAAGGTACACGCTCTCGGCCGCGAGGTCGTGGCAGTGCACGCAGATGCGGTCGACCGCGAAATCCGCTTTCCTCGCGAATCCTTCGACGCCCTGAAGGCGGAGCAACTGCTGAGCGCCTATGTGCCGGTGAAGTTCGGCGGTATGGGCCTGGAGGTGACGCAGGTCGCCAGGATTTGCGAGACACTGGGCCAGTACTGCGCGTCGACCGCCATGATCTATGCGATGCACCAGATCCAGGTGGCGTGCATTGTTCATCACGCGCTGGGTTCGCCGTTTTTCCAGGCCTATGCCCGCGAGATGGTCTCCCGGCAACTGCTGCTGGCCTCGGCGACCACCGAGCTGGGCATCGGCGGTGATGTGCGCTCCAGCATCTGCGCGGTGCAAGTGGCGGACGGGCGTTTCACGCTGGAAAAGCAGGCGCCGGTGATTTCGTACGGCTCGCAGGCCGACGCCATTCTTGTCACCTGTCGCAAGTCCGAGGATGCCGCCCGCAGCGACCAGGTGCAGGTGCTGGTACGCAACGCCGACTACACGCTCAAGCAGTTGTCCGGCTGGGATACGCTGGGATTTCGCGGTACGTGCAGCAACGGCTACGCATTGACGTCGGCCGGCGCCGTGGAACAGATTCTGCCCGTGGAATACGCGGTGATCCACAGCAAGTCCATGCACCCGTTTGCGCACATTGTGTGGAGCTCACTGTGGCTGGGCATCGCTACCGACGCGCTGCAGCGCGCCCGCACGGCGGTGAAAAACGAAGCCCGGAAATCACCGGGTGTGACGCCCATCAGCGCCATCCGTCTCGCCGAGGCCGACATCGTGCTGTCGTCCATGCGTAGCAGCCTGGCTGCGGTCGTGGCCGAGTATTCGCGTATGTTGCAGGCGGACGATGCCGACGCGTTCACCAGTCTTTCGTTTGGCATTCGCATCAACAACCTCAAACTGTCGTCCTCGCAACTGGTGGTGGATATTGTCGGGCGGGCGATGCTGATCTGCGGTATCGCCGGCTATCGCAACGATTCCAAGCTCACGCTGGGCCGCCATCTGCGCGATGCCTGGGGCGCGGCTCTGATGGTCAACAACGATCGCATTCTGGGCCACAATGCCACCATGCAGATCGGACAACGGGAAGGGTGAAATTATGTGCAGGGATATTGGCGACGATCCGTTCAAGGCGTACCAGACCGAATTGGTGGCCGCGGGCCTGCTGATTCCGCTGGGCGTTCCCGGGCTGTACGGGCGCAGCGGGGTGTTCGAACGCATCATCGCCCAGTTCGAAGCCCACGTGGGCCGGACGTTCGCGCCCTTCCAGCCGGAGGTCATCCGCTTCCCGCCGCTGTTTCCGCGCAGCAACTACGAGAAGATCGACCACATCAAGAATTTCCCGGACCTGCTGGGCTCGGTCCACACCTTTACCGGCAAGGACGCCGAGCATCAGGAACTGCTCAGAATCTTCAGCGAAAACGGCGATTGGAGCCGCAACCTGTCACCAACCGCGTCGATGCTGGTTCCCGCCGCCTGCTACCCGCTGTATCCGACGGCCCGCGGCACGCTGCCTGAAGGCGGGCGGCTGGTGGATCTGAGCTCCTATGTATTCCGCCACGAACCCTCCGAAGATCCTGCCCGGATGCAGATGTTCCGCATGCGTGAATTGGTGCGGCTGGGGACACCCGAGGAGGCGCTGGGGCATCGCAATGACTGGCTGGAGCGCGGCAAGAAAATTTTCGAGTCGCTCGGGCTGCCGGTGGAAGCGGTGGTTGCCAACGACCCGTTCTTCGGCCGCGGCGGCAAAGTGATGAAAGTCGCGCAACGCGAACAGGTGCTCAAGTACGAACTGGTGATCCCGATTTGTTCGACCGAGAAGCCGACCGCCATCTTTTCGTCCAACTATCATCTCGACCACTTCGGCTCGCTGTTCGGCATCAATACAGCCGATGGCCAGGTGGCCCACTCGGCCTGCATCGGCTTCGGCCTTGAGCGCATTACTCTGGCGCTGCTGAAAACGCACGGGTTTGATGTTGCGCGCTGGCCGGCCAACGTCAAGGACACGTTGGAATTGAATTGATGCGGTGCCTGCCGGGCCCGCCGGAAACCGCCTCATGAGCCGCATCGTCGATCTGCATCCCGCCAGCTACCGGCCGCATGCGCTGCACGGTGCGGAGCGGCTGTGGCCGGAAACCAATTGCTATTCGGACGTCATCATCGAACTGCTGCACGGGCTCGGTCACGAGCCGGTCGCGGGGCTGGCGTTTACCCTGGCCGTTGATTACGAAGGCGACCAGTGGACCTTCTTCAAGTATCCGGATGGCGACCTGCTCGAACTGTACGGCCTCGACATCCAGGAGCTCGCGGTCTGGCGCCCGCTCACCGAACACATTGCCGACCAGGTGGCGGCCGGCCGCCCGGTACTGGTCGAACTGGACTCCTACTACCTGCCCGACACCGCGGGCTCGGCCTACAAGCTGGCGCACGTGAAATCGACGGTGTCGGTTAATGAAATCGACCTTGAGCGGCGCTACCTGGGCTATTTCCACAACGCCAGTTATTTCTCGCTGGAGGGCACCGACTTTACCGACGTTTTTCAACTGGACGGTCTGGTGCACGAACGCATGCTGCCGCCGTACGTTGAACTGGTGAAGTTGCGCGCGCCGCGTCGCGGTGATCAAACGCTGGTGGCGTGCTCGACCGATTTGCTGCGAAAACACCTCGCCCAGGTGCCGGCGGCCAATCCTTTCGTCGCCTTCAAGGCGGCGCTGGACCGTGATCTGGGTTGGCTCATGACGGCCGACATGGCTAGCTTCCACACTTATTCATTCGCCAACCTGCGGCAGTACGGTGCCTGCTACGAGCTGGCCTCGACTTATCTGTGCTGGCTGTCGGCCAATGGCGTGGATGGTCTCGAAGATGCATCGGCTGCATTCCTGCGCATCGCCGAGGCCGCCAAGAACCTGCAGATGCAGCTGGCGCGTGCCATGGCCCGCAAGCGGGTGCTGGATACCACGCCGATCTTGCGCATGGGCGAGGACTGGCAGCGGGCTGTGGATGTATTGCGGGCGCGGTTCGCCTGACTGCGGCAATGATGACCGCCCCGGCTGTGGACGCTGAAGCGGGATCTTCCGTTCTGAACCTGGACGCGGGCTGGGAGCTGCTGTCCACCGAGTCCGGCGCCTGCGCGGAGCCGGCCAGTCTTGCCGGTGTCACCGCCGGATGGCGCGCAGCTGCGGTGCCGGGGACGGTCGCCACCAGCCTTGCGGCCGACATTGACCAGCGCGCGCCTTACGATGAACAGGACTGGTGGTATCGCACGCGCTTTGCCGCCGATGACCTGCCGACCGGTGCGGCGGGCTTTCTGCACTTCGGGGGCCTGGCGACGATTGCCGAAGTCTGGCTCAATGGCATCCGAATCTTGTCTTCCACCAACATGCATCTTGCGCACCGGGTTGAGGTCACGCCGTACTTGCGCGCGGACAACCTGCTGGTGATTGCGTTTCGTGCGCTGCGGGCCGCCACCCATCCCGCGCGACCACGGGCGCGCTGGCGCACAGCACTGGTCGACCGGCAGGAGCTGCGTTGGTTTCGCACCACCCTTCTAGGCAGGATGCCGGGATGGACGCCACCCGTCGACCCGGTGGGACCCTGGCGCCCGGTTTGCCTGGAGATTTGCCGGCGCGTCGTGATCGATCACCTGCATGTGCGCCCGCTCGTGCAGGCCAGTGTCAATCATGTCGAAGTCGATGTCGCCTTGCGGCTGCCGCCGGACACGACGCTGGACGCACTGGTGCTGCATCTGGGCGGCGAAACCTACCCGATTGCGGTGGCGGCAGGCGCCGCCGCGTCCCAGCCTGTCACGGTGCGTGCCCTTGTCGAAACCCACGATCGTTCGCGCTGGTGGCCGCATACGCATGGTCGCGCGACACTTGTGCCCTGGCACCTGGAAGTGCGGTCGGCTGGTGTTTCCTGTCAGGCAGGCGAAGGCAGTCTCGGTTTTCGCGAACTTGAACTCTACCAGACCAATGGCCGCGTGCAGATTGTGGTCAACAGCGTGCCGGTGTTTTGCCGCGGGGCGTGCTGGATCAGCGCGGATATTCTGGCACTGCAGGCCGCGCCCGCCCGGTTGCGGCATTTGCTGACGCTGGCCCGCGATGCGGGCGTCAACATGCTGCGCATCAGTGGCACCGCCACCTACGAGAGCGACGCGTTTTATGCACTGTGCGATGAACTGGGTATTCTGGTGTGGCAGGACTTCATGTTTGCCAACTTTGATTACCCGTTTGACGACGCGCGTTTTCGTGCCGATGTCGACGCGGAGATCGCGCAGCAGGTGAACCGCCTGAAGCGGCACGCCTGCATCGCCATGTATTGCGGTGGCAGTGAGGTCGCGCAGCAGGCGGCGATGATGGGGCTGCCGCGCACGCACTGGATGCATCCGTTCTATGTCGAACAGCTGCCGGCGCAGTTATCGCAGCTGCATCCCGGTGTGCCGTATTTTCCGTCGTCGCCCTGGGGCGGCGCCCTGCCGTTCCATGCCGGCACCGGCATCTGCCATTACTACGGCGTTGGTGCCTATCTGCGCCCGCTGGCGGATGTGAGATCGGCGGGCGTGAAATTCGCCAGCGAGTGCCTGGGCTTCTCGAATGTGCCCGATTCACCGATCATGGAACAGATCGGCGACGGCCGCATGCTGCCGCCGCACCATCCGCGCTGGAAAGCGCGCCAGCCGCGCGACAACGGTGCCGGCTGGGATTTCGAGGACGTGCGCGACCACTACCACCGCCTGTTGCTCGATCAGGACCCGGTGGCGCTGCGCAGTGCCGATGTGTCCCGCTATTACGAACTGGCGCGCCTGGTGCCGGGCGAAGTCATGCGGCGTGTGTTTGCCGAGTGGCGCGATCCGGCGCGCGGCTGCGGAGGCGCTCTGGTGTGGATCTACGCCGACCTGGTGCCGGGCGCAGGCTGGGGTGTGATCGACAGCACCGGACAGCCCAAGTCTACCTACTGGTATCTCAAGCGCGCCTGGGCCCGCCGTTCGATAAGTTTGCTTGATGACGGCCTGGATGGCCTGGCCGTCCTGCTGTCAAACGAAACCGCGCGCGCTGTGGACGCCGCGCTGGAAATCGATTTCCTGATGCGCGGGAGCCGCACGGTGGCCACCACCCGTGTGCCGGTGCAGGTGGAACCGCACGGCAACTCGCGCCTGCAGGTCGATGCGCTGCTCGGATACTTCACCGACTCGACGTACGCCTACCGCTTCGGCCCGCCTTCATTTGACTGCGTGACGGCGCGCCTGGTACGGCCAGATTCGGGGAAATTGATCGCGAGCGACTTTTTCTTTCCGGGTAAGATCCGGTTTGAACCGCAGCCGGCCGAAGCGTTGCAGATTGCCGTGGTACGGCAGTCGCGCACCCGGGTGTTGATTGAGGTTAGGGCCGACCGCATGATCTACGGTGTGCGTTTGGAGGCTCCCGGATACGTGCCGGGCGACAATCATTTTCATGTGGCACCCGGGGAGTGCCGGCGTGTCCTGTTCACACGTACGGCCCCGTCCGCGGCTCCCTTGCAACTGGAAGCGCACGCGGTCAACATCGCCGGCAGCGTGCAACTG